>NZ_JACVUR010000026.1:0-88369 GCF_016516495.1 Delftia sp. S65 | reverse complement strand
GGGTTCATGCCTGGGCCCTCCGTGTGGAAGGGGCGGCGCCAAAAGAGGGCGCGCAGGCGAGTGCCAGAGAAACGGCAGTCATGTTTCCGTGCTCCTTACTGAGACTGAAACCACCGACTCCGCGTTTTGAAGCACGAAACAGGTGGACGGGATGTTCAAAACACACAGCAAGATGTGCGGACGCCCTTACGGGTAGCCCCATCCCGCCCGAAACCGCAGGGGCGTGGACGAGCGTCCACAGCCCGGAATCCAGACGTGACAAGGCCTCGCTTTCGGGGAGGCAGCACCGCTTACTAAATGGGTGTTTTGAAGCACCGGCCCCGGGACAGGGGGCTGGTGCGGATGATAGCGCGTGCGGCGTGCGCAAAGTCGCTTCGCGGCCCGTTGCACCTTGCGATCGCGCCCTTTCAGGGATGGTCCAGGAACCGCTGAAAGAGCCCGGCATGCATTGCGTTTATTGAGAATGATTCTTCTTTGCGCGGTTATGATCCAGCCCCATGGATTTGTCCGCCTCCTTCACCCGCGCTCTGCTTTCCGGCTTTGACCGGGCCTATGCCGACCTGGTGCGTGCCGCCACGCGCAGCACGGGCAGCCGCGAGGAGGCGGGCGACCTGGTGCACGACACCTGGCTGCGGCTGGCGGAACACGCGCGCAGCGCCCCGGCCGAGGCCGCAGACCTGGCCGGGGCCGCGAATCCGGCCCAGATGCCGCGCGACGCCACGGCCTATCTGGCCGTGATGGCCCAGCACATGGCGCTGGATGCGCACCGCCGCCGCCAGCGCCATGCCCGCTACCTGGGCGAGGCGGCAGTCCATGAACAACTGGCGCCCAGCCATGCGCCCGATGTGGCCGACTCCGTCATGTACCGCCAGGCGCTGGCCGTGCTGGAGTCCGCCTTGCACAGCCTGCCCGAGCGCTGCCGCGCCGCCTTCATCGCCCACCGCGTGCAGGGCGAGCGCCAGCCCGAGATTGCCGAGCGCCTGGGCGTCAGCCTCAACACCGTGGAGCGCGACCTGATCCAGGCCAGTGCCTGCATAGAGGATGCGCTGCACCGCTGGCGCGGTACGCGGCCCGGCAGCGCCGTTGCACGACATGCAGGTCGGCGGCGCAGCCTGGCCGCGCTGCTGGGCGTGGCCGGTTTCGGCCTGGGCGGCAGCCTGGGCTGGCAGCAATGGCGGCACTACCGCGACACGCATGTGCAGTGGCAGGCCGGCTGGTCCAGCCTGCGCGGCCAGCAGGTGCGCCATGGCCTGCCCGATGGCTCCAGCCTGCTGCTGGACGCGCTCAGCAGCGCGCAGGTGGAGTATTTCGCCACGCGGCGCGTGGTGCAGCTGACGCAGGGCGCAGCCTTCTTCGAGGTGGAGCGGGACGAGGACCGGCCCTTCACCGTGCAGGCCGGCGGCGTGCGCGTCACCGTGCTGGGCACGCGCTTCGGCGTGGAGCTGGCCACGGGCGCCCAGGGGCAGGAGCGGGTCACGGTGCAGGTGGAGTCGGGGCGTGTGCGCGTGCAATCCGATGCGGATGGCGGGCGCTTCTATGAATTGTCTGCAGGCCAGGGCCTGCGCATGGAAGGCACGGTGGCCACGCAGACCCGGGGCGATGCGGGGCAGGCGGCCTCCTGGCGGCATGGCGAGCTGGTGTTTGCCGATGCCACGCTGGGCGAGGCCCTGGCGCGGCTGTCACGCTATGCGCCGTTCGACCTGCAGGCCACGCCGGAGGCCGCGCGCCTGCCCCTGAGCGGGCGCGTGCGCATCGCCAAGGCCCATGCCTGGGTGCGGGCGCTGCCCCATGCGCTGCCGGTGCAGGTGCGCAGGCAGGCCGATGGCGGCCTGCTGGTGGCCACGGCGGGCTGAGGCGTGACGGTGGCAAGAGCAACTGCATGCGCACGGCAGCGGGGCGCACATTATTTTTCAGGAGTTTTCCTGGCCAGTCGTCATGGCAGTGATCCCTGTGGGTCCCTTCCATCACTGCCAAGGACGATTTCCATGCATCCGCTTTTCCCTTCTTCGGGCGCCTGCCGCGCCGCCCTCCATCCGCTGGCCCATGCCGTGCTCTGCCTGGGCCTGGCCATGCCGCTGCAGGCGGCGCTGGCCCAGCCGGCCGCACAGACGCTGCGCTTCGACATAGCGGCGCAGCCGCTGGCCAGCGCGCTGGACCAGTTCGCGCGGCAGGCCGGACTGCAGCTGGTGTTCACGCCCTCGCTGGCCGCCCAGCGGCAGGCGCCGGCCGTACGGGGCGAGCTGCCGCTGCGCCAGGCGCTGGATGATTTGCTGGCCGGCAGCGGCCTGCAGGGCCATGTGCAAGAGGGCACGCTGACCGTGCAGCCCGTCGCCGCCATCGAAAAGACGCTGGCCGAAGTGCGGGTGAGCGCGCGCCGGGCCATCGACGGCACGACCGAGGGCACGGGCTCGTACACCAGCCGCGTGACCAGCATCGCCTCCAAGACGGACCAGTCGTTCCGCGAGATCCCGCAATCGGTGTCGGTGATCACGCGCCAGCAGCTCGACGACCGCCGCATGACCGACATCCGCGACGCGCTGGCCGCCACGCCCGGCATCACCACCAGCCAGATCAATTTCGACTCCACCTATTTCTATTCGCGCGGCTTCCAGATCGACAGCATGCAGATCGACGGCGGCGCGCCGCTGAACATCGCCCAGTACACCTACAGCGCCAACCAGAGCATGGACTTCTACGACCGCGTGGAGGTGATGCGCGGTGCCTCGGGCCTGCTGGGCGGCGTGGGCGATCCGGGCGGCATCATCAACATCGTGCGCAAGAAGCCGCTGGCCGAGCCGCGCTTCGTGGTGCAGCAGTCCATCGGCAGCTGGAACAACTACCAGACCATGGTGGATGCCACGGGGCCGCTGGCCCTCGATGGCCGGGTGCGCGGCCGGGCCGTGCTGTCCTACCAGGACACGGACCAGTTCGTGGACATCAAGCACACGCGCGCTCCCCAGTTCTACGGCGTGGTCGAGGCGGACCTGACGCCAGACACCCTGCTGACCGTGGGCATGAGCCGCAGCAAGATCCGCACGCGCGGCGATGGCGGCGGCGACGTGCCGCGCTACAGCGACGGCAGCGATATCGGCCTGCCGCGCCACACCAGCTTCACCCAGCCCTGGGCCACGGGCCGCAAGGACAACAGCGAGCTGTTCGGCGCGCTGGAACACCGTTTTTCCGCGCGCTGGAAGGGCAAGCTCAACCTGACCCGCAGCAAGTCCAGCTATGACGGCTCCACGGTGTTCGGCTACGGCGCGCTGGACCCCGCAACCGGCCTGGGCGTGAACTGGAACGGCGGCGGCCACTACCTGTACGAGAACCGGCAGACCGTGCTGGACGCCAGCCTGGCCGGCAGCTTCGACCTGGGCGGGCGCACGCACGAGATCCTGCTGGGCATGGACCGGCAGAAGGTGGAGAGCTTCTGGAACGTGGGCTATTCCACCGATGCCACGGGCGTGGAGCCCATCGATGTCTACAACCCCGGCGCCTGGCGCCCGGCGCCGGCCGGCGAGATCTCGCGCCGCTACAACCCCTGGGGCCAGGACCAGTCGGGCGGCTATGGCGTGCTGCGCCTGCATCCGACGGACCGCCTGCATGTGATCGTGGGCGCGCGCTATGCCAAGTACCGCTTCAACCAGGTCTATGAGTCGCTGAATGCGGCGGGCCAGTGGGAATTGGCATCGGGCAGCCGCTTTTCCGAGCCGGCCAAGTTCACGCCGTATGGCGGGGTGATCTATGACCTGAACAACCAATGGTCGGCGTATCTGAGCTATTCCTCGATTCTCAAGCCGCAGGCGCTGTCCAAGTCGGGGCCTCCTCCGGGCAATTCGCTGGACCCGGTCAAGGGCAAGAGCTATGAGGCCGGTTTCAAGGGCGAATTGGCCGATGGCCGGCTCAATGCCACATTCAGCCTTTTCAACGTGGTGCGCACGGGCACGGCGGTGACGGATACGCGCTATCCGAGCAATCACGAGGAATGGTCGGGCAATTGCTGTTTTCTGCCGCAGGGCAAGGTGACCAGCCGCGGCTTTGACGCCGAGATCGGCGGCGAGCTGCGCCCGGGCTGGCAGATCGCGGCCGGCTACACCTACACCACCACGCGCGACAAGACCGAGGACGCGCCCTACAGCAGCATCACGCCGCGCCATCTGCTCAAGCTGTCCACGGCCTATGTGCTGCCGGGCGAGCTGTCGCGCTGGAAGATTGGCGGCAGCGCCCATATCCAGAGCAAGCACCATGTGCGCGATACGCTGTATGACGCCGACTGGAATGAAGTCGGCCGCTACAACTTCACCCAGGGCGGCTATTCCGTCATCAATGCGATGGTGCAGTACCGGATCGATCCGCGCTGGACGGTTTCCCTGAATCTCAACAATATCTTTGACAAGACGTACTACCAGACCGTGGGCTATGCGAGCGGCGGCAATTTCTATGGAAAGCCGCGCAATGCGGTGCTGACGCTGCGCGGCACCTTCTGAGGGCCGGGGCGGGGTCCAGGAGGGCCCGCCCCAGTCCGACCCAGGCCACTGGCCGCAATGGCGAAAACCATTGCGGCTGGCCTTTTTTTCGATCTCGTTTGTCATGTATGAGGAGGGCCTTGAAGGCCGCCGCATCACGGCATCCGTTTTGGCTCCTTGTTTGCACGCATTCGTGCGTTCCTGTGCTTATCCGAATACCCATTACATGCCCCAATCCCAACCCGCTGATCCTGCAGATATCACCCAGGCCGACAGGCCCGTCCATCCGGGCCTGCTTGTCCTGTCCCGCCTGCTGGCCGCCGTCTTCGGCGGCTATGCGCTGGCCAGCGCGCTGGCGGCCTTCCTGGCCGCTGCGCTGCCCGGCGCGCGTGTCGATGCCGTGATCGCCGGCATGCAGTGGAGTTTTGCGCTGCACGCGCTGGCGGTGATCTGGGCGTTCTCGCCGGTTTCGGCGGGCCGGGTCTGGCTGGGGTTGCTGGTGCCTGCGGCCCTGATGGGCGGCGCCGCGCTGCTGCTGGCGCGCAATGGCGGGGGCGTTTGAGATGGCCAAGGCGCAGATCAGCAAGGTCCCCGGCAGCGGCGCTGCCACGGGCGGTTTCCGCCAGGCCCAGGCCTGGCTGCATACCTGGTGCGGGCTGTGGTTTTCGTGGCTGCTGTTCGCGGTGTTCCTCACGGGTTCGCTGGCCGTGTTCCAGGAAGCCATCACGCACTGGATGACGCCCGAGCACCATGCCGAGGAGGCGGCCGAGACGGCAGCGCGCGCCGCTGCGCCGGCCGGGCAGGGTGCGGACCTGGGCCAGCGCCTGGCCTGGGGCGCGGCCTACATGCAAAAGCACCACCAGGGCGCGCAGATGTGGGAGATCTGGCCGTCCGACGACAAGGGCGGCGGCGACCTGCGTGTCTACTGGTTCGACGCCAACCGCCAGTACGCCGATGCCGAGCTGGACACCGCCACGGGCGAGGAAATGGGGGCCGGCCACGGCCACGGCGCCGCGCGCGCCACCATGGGCGGCAACCATTTCGTGGACTTCCACTATGAACTGCATGCAGGGCAGGTAGGGCTGTGGGTGATCGGCATTGCCGCCATGGCCATGCTGGTGGCCCTGGTCAGCGGCGTGATCACGCACAAGCGCATCTTCAAGGACTTCTTCACCTTTCGCGCACGCAAGGGCCAGCGCAGCTGGCTGGACGCGCACAACGCCGTGGCGGTGCTGACGCTGCCCTTCCAGTTCATGATTGCCTATACCGGCATCGCCATCTCCAGCCTGAGCTTCATGCCCGTTGGCGTCTGGACGGTCTATGGCACGGACCAGGCCGCCCGCACGGCCTTCATCGCCGACATGAACGAGGCGGGACCGCCCGCGCTGTCCGGCAAGCCCCTGGCGGTGCCCGATCTGGAGCCCTTTGTGCGGCGCGGCCAGGAGCTGATGGGCCAGGCGGTGCGCGCGGTGGTCGTCAACCATCCCGGCGATGCATCGGCACGCATCGGCGTCTACGGCTGGAACAGCGATGACCGTGCGCATCAGCGCCTGAGCCCCAATTCGGGCATGGCCATGTTCTCGGCCGCCACGGGCGAGGTGCTGCAGGTGCGCCTGCCCGGCGGCGCCGACGGCGGCACCCCCTCGCTGGCCCAGGCGGTCATGGGCGGGCTGCACATGGTCAAGTTCGGCGGCCTGGCCATGAAGTGGCTGTACTTCCTGTGCGGCCTGGCGGGCGCGGCCATGATGGCCACGGGCGCCATTCTCTTCATGGTCAAGCGCCGCAGCCGCCACCAGGGCGAGTTCGGCAGCGCCACGGCGCGCGTGTACCGGCTGATCGAGGGCCTGAACGTGGCGGCCATCGCCGGGCTGGGCCTGGGCTGCATCGGCTACCTGTGGGCCAACCGCCTGGTGCCCGTAGGCCTGGCGCACCGCGATGACTGGGAGCTGGCCGTGTTCTTCGGGCTGTGGGGCCTGGCGCTGGTGCATGCGCTGGCCTGCGCGCCGGCCACGGCCTGGCGCCAGCAGATGGGCCTGCTGGCCATGCTGTGCCTGCTGCTGCCTCTGCTCAACTGGATCACCGTGGGCGAGCCGCTGTGGGCCCACATGCGGGAGGGCGACTGGGAAAGCGCCGGGGTGGAGCTGTTCTGCCTGGCCACGGGGCTGGCGGCCGCCTGGGCCTGGCGCTGGCTGGCGCGGCGCGGCGCGGGTGCCGCCGCCAAGGCAAAGACGGCCAAAGGGCAGGCCGCCGTGGCCGGCCGCTCGGAGGTGCAGGCATGAGCACGTTGCACGCATCCCTGGCCGCACTGGCCCTGGCCTTTGCAGGCATGGCGGCCCTGGCCTTTGCCATGGACCGCCACTACGAACAATTGACCGGCGCGCGCGAGCTGCCGGCCCGCCGCGGCCCGCAGTTGCGCGGCCTGGGCACGGCGCTGCTGGCGCTGGCCCTTGTGCCCGTTGTCTCGGGCTGGGGCGGCACGGTGGGCACGGTGGCCTGGCTGGGCTTTGTGTCCGCCGGCGCGCTGATGGCCGTGGCCCTGATCAGCGCCCATGCGCGCTGGGCGGCGCTGCTGGCCTGGTTGGCCGGCGTGCTTGCCGTGGCGGATTTGGCGTGGATTGTTTTCAGTTTCGGTACTACGGGGTTTTTCAGATGAGTTTCCTGCTTTCGTTCCAGTTCGGGGTGTGTGTGGTCGGGAGGCAAGCATGACGCGCACGCAGCAACGCTGGAAAGCCGTCGCCGTGGCGGTGGTCCTGTTGGCGGCGGCCGGGGGCGCGGCCGCCTGGTGGTCCAGCCGGCCTGCCGTGGCCTACCAGACCGAGACCGTGGCGCGCACCGATATCGAGTCCACCGTCACGGCCATCGGCACGCTGCAGCCGCGCCGCTATGTGGACGTGGGCGCCCAGGTGTCGGGCCAGGTCACCCGGCTGCGCGTGGAGCCCGGCGCCCAGGTGGAGAAGGGCGCACTGCTGGTGGAGATCGACCCCAGCGTGCAGCGCGCCACGGTGGATGCGGGGCGCGCCTCGCTGGCGGGCCTGCGCGCACAGCTGGCCGAGCAGCAGGCGCTGCGCAAGCTGGCCGAGCAGCAGCTCACGCGCCAGCGCCAGCTGGCCCGCGACGGGGCCACGCGCGAGGAAGACCTGCAGACCGCAGAAGCCAACCTGGCCGCAGCCGGCGCCCGCATGGAGCACCTGAAGGCCCAGATCGACCAGACCCAGGCCACGCTCAAGGCCGACGAGGCGCGCCTGGGCTATACGCGCATCTACGCGCCCATGGCGGGCACCGTGGTGTCGGTGGAGGCGCGCGAGGGCCAGACGCTTAACGCCACCTACCAGACGCCCAACATCCTGCGCATTGCCGACCTGTCGGCCATGACGGTGTGGACCGAAGTGTCCGAGGCCGACGTGCGCCGCGTGCGCGACGACATGCCGGTGTACTTCACCACGCTGGGCGGCGCCGACCAGGCCAGGCCCCGGCGCTGGTCCAGCAAGGTGCGCCAGGTGCTGCCTTCGCCCTCTACCAGCCAGGCGCCGGCCGGCGGCAATGCGGGCCAGGCGCCTGCGCCCGCCACCAAGGCCGTGGCCTACACCGTGCTGTTCGATGTGGACAACGAGGACGCCGAGCTGATGCCCCAGATGACGGCCCAGGTGGTCTTTGTCACCGGCCAGGCCGCGCAGGCGCTGACCGTGCCGCTGATGGCCGTGACTGACAAGGGCGGCAGCGCGCACACGGCCCGCGTGCTGGACGCCAAGGGCCAGCCCGAGCAGCGCACCGTGCGCCTGGGCGTGCGCAGCCGCCACCAGGCCGAGGTGCTGGAGGGCCTGCAGGAAGGCGAGCGCGTCATCGTCGGCGAGACGCCTCTGGACCGTGGCCCGCGGTGGCTGCAATGGTGATGGGGCAGGGCATGCAGGCCGGCGCGCCGCTGACCGCACCGCTGATAGAGCTGCGCGGCATCACCAAGCACTACGGCGGCGGCGACAGCGGCCAGCCCGCCGTCACCGTGCTGCACGGCATCGACCTGGAGATACGCGCGGGCGAGTTCGTGGCCGTGGTGGGCAGCTCGGGTTCGGGCAAGTCCACGCTGATGAACATCCTGGGCTGCCTGGACCGGCCCAGCGAGGGCAGCTACCACTTCCAGGGCCAGGACGTGGCCACGCTGGACTCGGACGCGCTGGCCTGGCTGCGGCGCGAGGCCTTCGGTTTCGTCTTCCAGGGCTACCACCTGATCGCCAGCGAAAGCGCCAGCGAGAACGTGGAAATGCCCGCCATCTACGCGGGCCTGCCCAAGGAAGAGCGCGTGCGGCGCGCCCGTGCGCTGCTCGAGCGCCTGGGCCTGGGCTCGCGCCTGGGCAACCGGCCCAACCAGCTGTCGGGCGGGCAGCAGCAGCGCGTGTCGATTGCGCGCGCGCTGATGAACGGCGGCCAGATCATCCTGGCCGACGAGCCCACGGGCGCGCTGGACTCGCACAGCGGCGCCGAGGTCATGGCCCTGCTGCGCGAGCTGGCCGATGCGGGCCACACCATCATCCTCATCACCCACGACCGCACTGTGGCCGCCCAGGCGCGCCGCGTGATCGAGATCAGCGACGGCCGCATCACCAGCGACAGCCAGCGCGACGATGCCGCAAATGGGGTGAATGCGGGCGCCGCTGCCCTGCCGCTCACGCCGCAGCGCGGCAGCGCCGGCGCGCCCTGGCTGGCCGAGCTGTTCGAGGCCGCGCGCAGCGCCTGGCGCGGCATGCGCATGAACCGCGTGCGCACCAGCCTGACCTTGCTGGGCATCGTCATCGGCGTGGCCTCAGTGATTGTGATGCTGGCCATTGGCGAGGGCGCGCGGCGCAAGGTGGTCGAGCAGATGGGGACCATGGGCACGGCCATCCTCTACATGGGCAGCAAGCCGCCGGCCACGGGCGGGCCGGCCGGGCAGATGACCGAGGAAGACCTGGCCGCCGTGCGCGAACTGCCAGAGATACGGCGCGTCATGCCCGTGATCGGCGACCCCATCACCGTACGCTACGGCAAGGCCGACAAGCAGATCTACGTGTTCGCGGCCAGCGAGGAGATGCCCCTGGTGCACCACTGGAAGCTGGCCCAGGGCCGCTACTACACCGAGGCCGAGGACCGCGACCTGGCGCCCCTGGTGGTCCTGGGCCACAAGGCGCACCAGCACTTCTTCCCCGACACGCCCAACCCGCTGGGCCGCCAGCTGATCATCGGCACGTCGGCCTTCGAAGTGATCGGCGTGATGAGCGAGCGCGGCGCGGACTCGGGCGCGCAGAACTATGACGACATGGTCTTCATTCCCTACCGCTCGGGCCGGGCGCGCGTCTACCAGTCGCAGACCCAGCCCGACTATGTGGTGATCGAGGCCATGTCCTCCGACGTGGTGCACGAGGCGGAGGAGGCCATGCGCAAGCTGCTGCTGGCCCGCCACGGCGGGCGTGAGGACTTCGGCATCGGCAATGCGGCCGCGCGCATCCAGGCCGAGGCGGCCACGCGCCAGAGCATGGCGGTGATGCTGGGCCTGATTGCCGCCGTCTCCCTGGTGGTGGGCGGCATCGGCGTGATGAACGTGATGCTGATGACGGTGCGCGAGCGCACGCGCGAGATCGGCATCCGCATGGCCACGGGCGCGCGCCAGCGCGACATCCTGCGCCAGTTCCTGACCGAGGCCAGCCTGGTCACCTTCGTGGGCGGCACGGTGGGCCTGCTGGCCGGGCTGGCCGTGGGCGTGGTGCTCATCGTGGCGGGCGTGCCCGTGGTGTTTTCGGTGCGCGCCATGCTGGGCGCCTTTGCCTGCGCCGTGGTGACGGGCCTGGTGTTCGGCTACATGCCTGCCAAGACGGCGGCGCGGCTGGACCCGGTGCGCGCGCTGGCGGGAGAGTGAGATGAAAGACATGAACGACAAGACGCTGGGAAATGCGCGCCTGGGCTGCATCGCCCTGGCCCTGGCTGCGCTGGGCGGTTGCGCCGCGCAGCAGACGATGCCGGACAGGACAGCGCCTGCGCTGGCCGCTTCGTGGAAGCAGCAGGGCGAAGTCCTCCCTGCCTCCGTCTCACCGCAGTGGTGGCAGGCCTTTGGCAGCGCGGAGTTGGGCGGCGTGGTGCAGGCCGCCCAGGACCAGAGCCTGGACATGGCTGCCGCCATGGCCCGCGTGCGCCAGGCCGAGGCGGCCACGCGCCAGGCAGGCGCGGCGCTGCTGCCGTCGCTCAATGGCGAGCTGCGTGCCCAGCGCATGAACCATGCACAGGTGGCGGGCGGGCAGGCCAGCGTCTATGGCGCCGCGCTGACGGCCTCGTATGAGGTGGACTTCTGGGGCCGCAACCGCGCCACGCGCGATGCGGCGGCAGCGGCCTGGCAGGCCAGCCGGTTCGACCAGGACACGGTGCGCCTCACGGTCACCGCCCAGGTGGCCCATGGCTGGCTGCAGGCCGTGGCGCTGCGCGAGCGCCAGGCCATTGCGGCGCGCAACGTGGCCAATGCCGAGCGGCTGCTGGGCCTGGTGGAGTCCCGCGCGCGCGCAGGCGCCGCCACCCAGCTGGAGTTGGCCCAGCAGCGCGGCCTGGTGGCCAGCCAGCGCCAGGCCCTGGCCACGCTGCGCCGCCAGGGCGAGGATGCCGATGCCACGCTGGCCGTGCTGCTGGGCCAGGCCCGCCGCCCCGCGCTGGCCACGGATTCGCTGCAGGCCCTGCAGCTGCCCGAGATCGGCGCAGGCCTGCCCACGCAACTGCTGCAGCGCCGGCCTGACATTGCCAGTGCTGAGGCGCAACTGACCGCCGCCAGCGCCAACCTGCAGGCCGCCCGCGCAGCGCTGTGGCCCCGGCTGACCCTCACGGGCAGCGCGGGCACCAGCGCGGGCCGCGCCAGCGACTGGCTGCGCGAGCCGGTCTATTCGCTGCTGGCCGGCCTCGCCGGCCCCATCTTCGACGGCGGCCGTCTTGCGGCCGAGCGCGATGGCGCCCAGGCCCGGCGCGAGGAGCTGCTGGCCGGCTATTACAAGTCCATCGTCGCCGCCTATGGCGATGTGGACCTGGCGCTCAACGCCGTCCACGGCCTGAAGGCCCAGGCCGAGGCCCAGGCCGAGGTGCTGGCCCAGGCCCGCCAGGCCGTGTCGCTGGCCGAGCTGCGCTACAAGGCCGGGGCGGAAAGCCTGCTGTCCCTGTTGCAGGCCCAGACCACGCTGTATGCAGCCCAGGACGATGCCGTGCTGCAGCGCCTGCTGCAGCTGCAGGCGCGCGTGGCGCTGTACCGCGCGCTGGGCGGGGGATGGGAGGCGCCTGCCATGGGCACTGAAATGCCGGAAAGACAGGCGCAAAAAAGCCAGGAGGCATTGCCTCCTGGCTGAGAGGGAGGGGGCCAGGGCCGCCACCCGGTCCTGCCGGGTGTGCGGCGGCCTCAGGCCTCAGGCTTGAAGCCTGCTCAGCTGCCGCGCGTGATGGGCACGCCGGCATCCTTGCCGTAGGCGCCGTACTTGCCCAGCTCCCACTTGGCGATGGCGTTGCGGTGCACTTCGTCCGGGCCGTCGGCAAAGCGCAGCGTGCGCGCGTGGGCGTAGGCGCTGGCCAGCGGGAAGTCGTCGCTCATGCCGCCGCCGCCGTGCACCTGCATGGCCCAGTCGATGACCTGGCAGGCCATGCTGGGGGCCACGACCTTGATCATGGCGATCTCGCTGCGTGCCACCTTGTTGCCGGCGATGTCCATCAGCCAGGCGGCCTTGAGCGTGAGCAGGCGCGCCATGTCGATGCGGCAGCGTGCCTCGGCGATGCGCTCCTGCGTCACGGTCTGCTGGGCCACGCTCTTGCCGAAGGCAATGCGCGAGCTGGCGCGCTTGCACATCAGCTCCAGCGCGCGCTCGGCCAGGCCGATCAGGCGCATGCAGTGGTGGATGCGGCCGGGGCCAAGGCGGCCCTGGGCGATCTCGAAGCCACGGCCCTCGCCCAGCAGGATGTTGCCAGCGGGCACGCGCACGTTCTCGAAGTACATCTCCATGTGGCCGTGCGGCGCATCGTCATAGCCCATGACGTTGAGCGGACGCACGATGCGGATGCCGGGCGCGTCGCCGGGCACGATGATCATGCTTTGCTGCGAGTGCTTGGGCGCATCGGGGTCGGTCTTGCCCATGGTGATGAAGACCTGGCAGCGCGGATCGCCGGCACCCGAGATCCACCACTTGTGGCCGTTGATCACGTACTCGTCGCCCTGGCGCTCGATGCGCGTGCAGATGTTGGTGGCGTCGGAGGAGGCCACTTCGGGCTCGGTCATGGCGAAGGCCGAGCGGATCTTGCCCTCCAGCAGTGGCTTGAGCCAGCGCTCCTTGAGTTCGGTGCTGCCGTAGCGCGCAATGGTCTCCATGTTGCCGGTGTCGGGCGCCGAGCAGTTGAACACCTCGCTGGACCATGGCACGCGGCCCATGATCTCGGCCAGCGGCGCGTATTCCTGGTTGGTCAGGCCGCCGCCCTTGTAGCCTGCGGCCTCGGCGCTGTCCACGGGCAGGAACAGGTTCCACAGGCCTTGCTCCCGGGCCTTGACCTTGAGCTTCTCGATGGTCTGCAGCGGCGTCCAGCGCTTGCCTGCGGCGGTGTTGGCTTCCATCTCGGCGGCATAGTCCTTTTCGCCGGGATAGATGTGCTCGTCCATGAACTTCAGCAGGCGTTCCTGCAGGTCCTTGGTCTTGGGCGAATATTCAAAGTCCATGGATGCGCTCCTTCTCTTGGCTTGTCGCTTGTGGTGGAAACGGGGTGATCGGTGAGTTATGGGGGCGGTCTGGATGGCTCAGCTGCGCTGGGCGAAGGACCAGGCCAGCTCGGCCATGGGCCGGGCGGTGTCGCCCGAGGCCTTGGCCTGGGCGCTGGAGGCCGTGCCGGCCTCCACGCGCTTGGCAATGCCTTGCAGGATGGCCGCGATGCGGAACATGTTGTAGGCCATGTAGAAGTTCCAGTCGGCGCGCAGCGTGTCCACGTCCTTGAGGCCCGTGCGCTCGCAGTAGCGGCGGATGTATTCCTCTTCGCCGGGAATGCCCAGGGCCGCCAGGTCCTTGCCTGCGATGCCCCGGCCCAGCGTGGCGGGGATGTGCCAGCTCATGCAGTGGTAGCTGAAGTCGGCCAGCGGGTGGCCCAGGGTGGACAGCTCCCAGTCCAGCACGGCGATGACGCGCGGCTCGGTGGGGTGGAACATCAGGTTGTCCAGGCGGAAGTCGCCGTGCACGATGGACACCCGCGAGGCATCCAGCGCGCTGGCCGGCATGTGGGCGGGCAGCCACTGCATGAGCTGGTCCATCTCGGGGATGGGCTGGGTGACCGAGGCCACGTACTGCTTGCTCCAGCGGCCGATCTGGCGCTCGAAGTAGTTGCCGCTCTTGCCGTAGTCGGCCAGGCCCTGGGCCGCGAAGTCCACGGTGTGCAGGGCCGAGATCACGCGGTTCATCTCGTCGTAGATGGCGGCGCGCTGGGCCGGCTCCATGCCGGGCAGGGACTGGTCCCAGAGCACGCGGCCTTCCATGCACTCCATGATGTAGAAGGCGCGGCCGATGATGGACTCGTCCTCGCACAGCGCATACATGTGGGGCACGGGCACGTCGGTGCCGGCCAGGCCCTTCATCACGCGGAACTCGCGCTCGATGGCATGGGCCGAGGGCAGCAGCTTGGCCACAGGGCCGGGCTTGGAGCGCATCACGTAGCTGCGGCCGGGCGTGATCAGCTTGTAGGTGGGGTTGGACTGGCCGCCCTTGAACATCTCCACCTGCAGCGGGCCGGCAAAGCCCTGCACATGGCCCTGCATCCAGGCGGTGAGCGCGGGCACGTCGAATGCGTGCTGGTCGGAGACGGGGCGCGTGCCTACGAAATGGTCGAAAGTGCTCATGGGGCAGTCAGTCCTGTGATCGGTTCGGAAACCGGTTCTAGAAAGGGGTGCGGCCGCGCGGCACGGGCGCGGCAAGGCACCGGCCGGCGCGAACGTCCGGTCGGTGAAGGAAAGGGCTGTGTGTACGCGGCGCGGTGGGGGCCGCGCAGGTTCAGGCGTCGGGCGCGGCGATGCGCAGCAGCGTGTCGCGGTCGCAGACCACCAGGCCCCCCGGCTCGATGCGGATGGCGTTCTCGCGCTCCATGGCCTTGAGTTCCTGGTTCACGCGCTGGCGCGAGGCGCCCAGCAACTGGGCCAGTTCCTCCTGCGCCAGATGCAGGCCGATGCGGATCTCGCTGCCATCCGACAGGCTGGTCACGCCGTAGCTGCGCACCAGGTGCAGCAGCTGCTTGGCCAGGCGCGCGCGCAGCGGCAGGGTGTTGAGGTCCTCGACCAGGCCGTAGAGCTGGCGGATGCGCCGTGCATGCAGGCGCAGCATGGCTTCCGAGAACTCCACATGCATGGACAGGATTTTCTTGAAGTCGGTCTTGGACACGCACAGCAGCGTGGTCTCGCCGTGCGCATAGGCATCGTGCGTGCGCTTGTCCCCGTCCAGGATGGCCACGTCGCCGAACCAGATGCCCGGCTCCACGTAGTCCAGCGTGATCTGCTTGCCCGTGATCGAGGTCGAGCTCACGCGCACCGCACCCCGGGCGCAGGCGATCCATTCCTCGGGCGGTTCTCCGCGTGCGCAGATGAGCGTGCCATCTTTGAACCGTTTGACGTAAGCGCATCGAAGAATGTCGTGCCGAAGCGATGGAGAAAGTGATGAAAACCAGCGACCGGAATTGATCGCTTCACGTTCTTCGATGGTAAGAATCGGGTCGTCCATGGCCTGTCTTTTGCGTGACTGATGACGGTCACATTGTCGCGTGTGGGACCGCCGCGGCGCAGCATGCCGCCGGCGGGCCTGTCACTTCGGTGTCTGGGCCTGCCGAAAACGGGGCAGGGCGGCGAAAAAAAGGCGACCCGTCGTGCGTCGGGTCGCCGGCTTTGCAGGGCTTATGGCTCCTCGTGCGTGAGGCTCAGCCCCAGCGCGCCACGGCGGCGCAGCCAGGGGCTGGGGCGGTAGCGCGGGTCGCCATACACGGTCTGCAGGTTGAACAGGACCTCCAGCATGTTGGTGGGGCCCCAGCGGTCGCCCATGGCCAGCGGGCCCATGGGATAGCCCAGGCCCAGGGTCACGGCCTTTTCCAGGTCGGCCGGGCTGCCGATGCCCTGCTGGCAGATGTCGCTGGCGATGTTGACGATGGAGCCCACCACGCGCTGGGTGACAAAGCCGCCGCTGTCGCGGATCACGCTCACGGCCTTGCCGTCGCTGGCAAAGAGCGCATGGGCCGCATCGCGCATGTCGGTGCGCGTGGCCGGCGTGGTGGCCAGCACGCGGCGGCGCGTGTCGGCGTCGGCGATCAGCATGTCGATGCCCATGGTGCGCGTGCAGTCCAGCCGCTCCACGGCAGCCACCGTGGTCACGTCCAGGCCCAGCGGCGCCACCAGGATCAAGGCCTGCTCGGTCGGTGCCTGCGCGGTTTCAATGCGTGCGCCCAGGCTCTTGAGCAACTGGTAGATCTCGTTGCGCCGGGCCGCGCGTGCGGACACCCAGACCGGTGGCAGCGTCTGCACCTGCGGCACGGCAGGCTCGGCAGGCTGCTCGGCGCGGCCTTCGGCATAGCGGTAAAAGCCCTGGCCGGTCTTGCGGCCCAGCAGGCCGGCCGCCACGCGCTGCGCGGCAATGGGGCTGGGGCGGTAGCGCGGCTCCTGGTAGTACTGGTGGTAGATGTGCTCCATCACGGCATGGGTGACATCCAGGCCGGTGAGATCCATCAGCTCGAACGGGCCGAGCTTGAATCCCACCTGCTCGCGCAGGATGCGGTCGATGGTGGCGAAGTCGGCAATGCCTTCCTGCACGATGCGCAGCGCCTCGGTCACATAGCCTCGGCCCAGGTGGTTGACCAGAAAGCCCGGCGTGTCCTGCGCGCGCACGGGCGTGTGGCCGAAGCTGCGCGCGAACTGTGCCAGCGTGGTGCAGGTGGCCTCGTCCGTGGCCAGGCCGCGCACGATCTCCACCACCTTCATCAGCGGCGCCGGGTTGAAGAAGTGAAAGCCGGCAAAGCGCTGCGGGTGCTTGAGCGCCGTGGCCAGCGTGGTGATGGACAGGGCCGAGGTATTGCTGGCGATGAGGGTCCCGGGCGCAACGATGGCCTCCAGCTCGCGCAGCAGCGCCTGCTTGGCATCCATGCGCTCGACGATGGCCTCTATTACCAGATCGCAGTTCTTGAAGGCATCAAGACCGTCCACCACCGTCAGCCGGGCCTTGCAATCTGCGGCCTGCTCACTTGTTATTTTTTGTTTCTTCTGCAGTGTGTCCCACAGCGCAAGCAGCTGTTGTTGCGCTTGTGCGGCAGCACCGGGACGGGCATCCTGCAACAGCACCCTGGCGCCTGCCTGGGCGGCCAACTGGGCAATGCCTTGCCCCATGATGCCTGCGCCTATCAATCCGACGTTTCTGATAGGAGAAATGTTGTTTTGGATCATATACATAGAGGAGGTGTCCTACAGGTGTCTATGCAAAAATGCAAGCGTTCAAAGAAAGGCTGATGTGAGAATTTGTAGCACCATTCTCGGCGTCGCCCTGTCCTCCATGGCCTGGAACGCGTCCGCATTGTCGTTGGGCAGTCCTCGGGGCAACGTGGTGCTGGGCGCTCCGTTCGACCTGGTGGTGGGCTTGCAGCCCGATAGCGGAAACGACGCCGGCAGCTCCTGTGTGCGCGCCGAGCTGCTGGCCGGTGACAGGCCCATCGAATCCTCGCGCGTCAGTGTCAGCCCGACCTCGTCGGGCAAGGCCGTGCGGGTGCAGGCCCGCTATACGGTGGACGAGCCCATCGTGACGCTCAAGCTGTGGGCGGGCTGCGAAGGTGGCGGCATCAGCCGCAGCTATACGCTGCTGGCGCAGCTGCCAGATTCGGTGGACGCCACAGGCAACCAGCCCATCAATGTGCGTGAACTGGCAGCAGCGCAGCCTGCGCTGCCGACCGTGGGCGCCGCAGCAGCAGCCGGTGCTGGCGCTGGCGCTGGTGCAGCCGGTGTGGCTGGCACCGCTTCTGAATCTTCTTCGACACCCTCCCGCGCGGCCGCTGCCCGCAGTGCCCGGTCGGATGCCCGGCCTGCCACGGCGCCCGCTCCCAAGGAGGCGCAGCCCCAGCCCAAACCAAAGCCCAGGCCGAAACCCAAGGCCGCGGCCGAAAAGTCCAGGCCTCCCGTGGGTGTGACCGCCCAGGCCCAGGCCGGGCAGCTGCAGGCGGGCCTGCGCATCGAACCGCGTCTGCGCATGGAGCCGGTGGAGGAGTGGCTGGGAACGGGCGGCACCCCGGGCGCCGCTGGAGCAGCCGGAACACCCGGAACACCCGGAACACCCGGAACACCCGGAACACCCGAAGGCGGCGCCGCATCTGCGGCTCCCATGTTCGATGCCGGCAGCGAGCAGCTGGCCGAGGCCAACAAGCGCGTGCAGGCGCTGGAGGCCGAGATGGCGGCCTTCAAGAAGCGCGACGGCGTGGACCGTGGGCAACTGGCCCAGCTGCGGGCCGAGCTGGACGCAATGCGCCAGGAGTCCGGCGGCTCATCCTGGCTGTTCAATGCGCTGCTGCTGGCCCTGATTGCCGCCGTGGCCGTGATCGGCTGGATGGCCTGGCGCATGCGCTCGGGTGCTTCGCTGTTCTCGCGCGAGCAAAACGCTTGGCGGGAATCGGTGGAGCGTTCGTCGCAGGACCCCGTGCCGTCGACCCCGCCGCATGTGCGCGATGACGAGATCCACACCCTGCCGCATTCCCTGGATCCCCATCGGCCCACGCGGCCCATGGCCCCCAGCCTGCGTGAGCACCGGCCTGCGGCACCGCAGCAGGATGACCGCCGGGGACCGGATACCCTGGCTTCGCCCTATGTGCAGCGCGGCGCCCAGATGCGCCCCGGCGTGACCTATGAGCTGCATGAGGATGTGGACCCTGGCGACTTCGGCCCGGCCACCATTCCCGTGCCTGTGTCCGTGCATGCCGAGCTGGAAACCGAGCCTGCGCCGCAGGCCCCGGCACCTGTGCGCACGTCTGCGCCCGAGGCCATCAAGGCCAGGCGCATGGTGCAGCCCGGCGAACTGTTCGACGTGCAGCAACAGGCGGAATTCTTCATCTCGGTGGGCGAGCACCAGCAGGCCATCGAGCTGCTGCGCTCGCATATCGACACGCATGAGGATTCCTCGCCGCTGGCCTATCTGGAGCTGCTGCACCTGTACTACACGCTGAGCCGCCGCGACGATTTCGACCAGCTGCGCGCCCGCTTTGCCAGGCATTTCAACGCCCGTGTGCCGGCCATGCCGGGCTTTACCGACAAGGGCAGCAGCCTGCTGCAGGGCTATCCCGAGCAACTGGCGCGCATCGAGGCCCTGTGGCCCGTGGACGAAGTCGAAACTTGCCTGGCGCACTACCTGTTCAAGCAGGACGGTGCACCCGACCCCGATGCGCCGGCCCCCTTCGATCTGGCCGCCTTCGACGACCTGCTGCTGCTGCTGTCCATTGCGCGCACCTCACCTGCCGGAACACGCGGCGAACCCGGCCCGCGCGAGCGCACCACGCCGCGCATGGTGGCGGGCACTGCCGCAGCCGGCGCAACCACGGCCGGCGCGGCTGCCTTCACAGCGGCTGCAGAAGCCACGCCGGCGCATGCTCCTGCATCCGCAGCCACGGGCGTGGACTGGATGGCAGAGCTGCAGCCGCCGATAGAACCTGCACAGCTGCAGCCGGCCTCTGTGACGCCGCTGGAACCGGGCCTGGAGTTCACCCCCATGGACACGCTGCCGCTGTCCACGGGTGCAGTCGGTGGCGGCGACAAGCCTGCGAGCAGCGCACCGGACTCGTTGTCCGCACCGCTGCACTTCGAGTTGCAGCCCCTGAACTTCGATCTGGATCAGGCCGGCCAACTGCCCGCAGGACAGGTGCGCGCCGTGCCCCTGGGCGAGGCGCCTTCCTTCATCCACGATGAGTCGGCACCGCTGCTGGACATAGACCTCACGGACCTGGGCGAGAACGAGCTGCCGCATGTCGATGTGGCCTCGCGCTTTCCGTCCGTGACGCTGTCGGTGCCCGGTTCGGGTGCCGTGGGTTTCAGCAGCCACAATCTCAAGGCGCCGCTGGACATGGACCTGGCGCTGGACAAGTGGGAGCTGGAGCCACCCGACACCGTGCGTGAGCACCGTGGCCTGGACGAGCCGCTGAGCCGCTCGGTGGACATGCTGCTGTCGCGCGAGACCGACCCGGCCTTTCGTAGCTCACCACAGGCTCCGTTGCCGCAGGCAGACGACAAGGATCCGCCCAAGGGTTGAGGCAGTGCAAAAAAAGGGAGCATCTGCTCCCTTTTTTGTTGGGGTGCCCAGCAAGAACTCAGTCGGCAGCGTGCATGCGCGCGAGCAACTGCTGCGCCGCCGCTTCAGGATCCTCGGCATTGACCAGTGCCCGCACCACGGCCACCGAGCCCACGCCCGTGGCGCGCACGGCCGGGAACTGGTCGGCCGAGATGCCGCCGATGGCCACCAGCGGATAGCGCTGCATCAGGCGCACATAGGCGCCCAGGCGCGCCAGGCCCTGTGGAGCCGTGGCCATCTTCTTGAGCGTTGTGGGGAAGACGGCGCCCAGCGCGATGTAGCTGGGCTGCACCGCATGGGCGCGCACCATTTCGGCATAGCCATGCGTGCTCACGCCCAGGCGCAGGCCCGAGGCGTGGATGGCCTGCAGGTCGGCGCCGGCCAGCGCATCCAGGTCTTCCTGGCCCACATGCACGCCATAGGCGCCGGCATCGATGGCCTCGCGCCAGTGGTCGTTGATGAAGAGCAGGGCGCCCGTGCCTTCCACGGCGGCCACGGCGGCGCGCACTTCGCGGGCGATGGCGTCGCGGTCCTCGGACTTGAAGCGCAATTGCACGGTGGGCACACCGGCGCGGGCCATGCGGCCCACCCATTGCGCATCGGGCAGCACGCCGTACAGGCCCAGGGACCTTGGGCACTCCGGGAAGGCCAGTGCGGGATCGGCCCCCTCCAGACCGAAGTCGCGCGGATCGTCGGGCCATAGCGTGGCCTCGAAGCGGCCCCTGCGCAGCGTCTGCGCCTGCCAAGCGCAGGCCAGCGTCTCGGCGTCGATGGCGATGAAGCCCAGCGCGCTGCAGGCCTGCAGCGCCGCAAGATAGGCCGGCTCCTGGCGCTGTGCCTGCGGCACGGGCTGAGAGGGCAGGGCGGAGCCTTCAGGGGCGAAGGTGGCGCCGTGCAGGCGCACGATGGCGTCTGCCCAGGATTGGATGGAGTCGTTGCTCATGGCCGGTCTCCTCAGCCGTGGTGCCAGAACGGCGTGCCCAGCACGGGTGTGCTGGGCTGGGCGGCAGATTGCTCGGCCATGGCGCCGGCGCGATGGGCGGCGTGGCCGGCGTTCACGGCATCGGCAAAGGCGCCGGCCATGGCGACGGGATCTTCGGACAGGGCCACGGCCGTGTTCAGCAGCACGGCGTCATAGCCCCACTCCATGACCTGGCAGGCATGCGAGGGCCGACCCAGGCCCGCATCCACGATCAGCGGCACCTTCAGGCGCTCGCGCAGCGTCTGCATGGCGTAGGGGTTGACGGGGCCGCGGCCCGTGCCGATGGGCGCCGCCCAGGGCATGACGGCCTGGCAGCCCACATCCACCAGGCGCTGGCACAGCACCAGGTCCTCGGTGGTGTAGGGCAGGACCTGGAAGCCGTCCTTGATGAGGATGGAGGCGGCCTCGACCAGGTTCAGCGTGTCGGGCTGCAGGGTGTAGTCGTCGCCGATCAGCTCCAGCTTGATCCAGGGTGTCTCGAAGACTTCGCGTGCCATCTGGGCCGTGGTCACGGCTTCCTGCACGGTCATGCAGCCGGCGGTGTTGGGCAGCACGGGCACGTTGAGCTTTCTGAGCAGTTCCCAGAAGCTGGCACCGGTCTCGGCGGCATTGCTGCCCTGGCGGCGCAGCGAGGCCGTGACCATGGCCGGGCGGGCGCGCTGCACGGCAGCTTCCAGCACGGCGGGCGAGGGGTAGCGGGAGGTGCCCAGCAGCAGGCGGCTGTCAAAGCGCTGGCCGTACAGGACCAGGCTGTCGTCGGAGGAAGAGGCGGAAGTCGTCATGGCGTGAGGCAATGGGAGAGTCGGATGGGGCATCAGCCGCCGGTCACCGGCGAGATCACTTCGAGGCGGTCGCCGTCGTTCAGCGCCTGCTCGGCATAGCGGGCCTTGGGTACGAAGACGGTGTTGATGGCCACGGCAAAGGGCGGGCGCGGCGCAAGCTGGGCCAGCGCGTCGGCCACGGTGGCTCCGTCGCTCAGTTCGGTCGCTTGCTGGTTGATGGTGATGTTCATGGCGGCTGGGGGGAAACGAAAGGCGGGTACGGGGGCTTGTTCGATCTTAGGCAGGGCCGGGGCTGGCGACCCTGCGTGCATGTCCGGTCTGTTGTGCGTGAAAGTGCCGTGCGTGCCGTTCAGGCGGCTGCCTTGTGCTGCGATGGCGCATTCTCGACGGCGATATCGAAGCGGCGGGCCAGTTCGGAATCACCGCTGTCGAGCAGCTCCAGCACCACGTCCAGCATGGCCGGCGCGATCATGAAGCCATGGCGGTACAGGCCGTTGACCTCCATCACGCGCGGCGCGCTCCAGCGCACGGCCGGCAGATTGTCGGGCAGGGTGGGGCGGCACTGGGTGGCGATCTCGACGATGCGGCCTTCGGCAAAACCCGGATGCACGGTGTAGGCGGCGCTCAGCAGTTCCAGCGTGGAGCGCACGCTGGCCGGCGACATGTCGTCGGACTCGATCTCGGTGGCGCCGATGACGAAGAGGTGGTCCTCCTTGGGCGCAATGTAGATCGGGTAGCGCGGATGGATCAGGCGCGTGGGCCGCTGCAGCGTGACCTCGGGCGCGTGGATGCGCACCACCTCGCCGCGCACGCCGCGCAGCGCAGGCCACTGGCCGCGTGCGCCCAGGCCCCGGCAGTCCAGCACCCAGTCGGGCTGGCCCGGCGTGCCGGGACGGAAGTCGGCCAGCTCGCGCGGCTGGTTCCAGTGCTGCTCCACGCCCAGGCGGGTCAGCGTGGCGTGGAGTGAGGCCAGCAGCTGGCGGTTGTCCAATTGGCCCTCGCCCTGCAGGTACATGGCCTGGGCAAAGCGCCGCTCAAGCGCGGGCTCGCAGTCGTGCAGGGCCTGGTCGGCCAGCGGCTGCAGCGCGGGAAGGCTGGGGTTGATGCGGCGGTTTTTCTCCAGCAGGCCGAAGAAGCGCTGGGCATCGCCCGCGTCCTGGCGGTGCCAGAGGATGAGGGTGCCGTTTTGCTGGAAGAACACGGGCGCATCGAGCTGGGCCAGCAGTTCGGGCCAGCGCGTCAGGCCGTGCTGGCCCATGCGCACCACGCCGGGCTCGGTGATGGCCGATTCGGCCAGGGGCGCGAGCATGGCGGCTGCCACGCGGGCCGCTGCGCCATCGCCTTCGGGGCCGTGGGCGTCGTATACGGCAATGCCGTGGCCGCGACGGGCCAGCGCCAATGCCAGCAGCCGGCCCATGAGGCCGCCGCCCAGAATGGCGATGCGGGAAGAAGCTTGTAGAACGGACATGTGCATCTGGTGGTCAAGTGCGCCCATGCCCGTGGGACTGCCGGCCGGCTGTCCGCGCACAGGGCATGTGCTGGACAAAACGCGGCGTACCACCCCGATTGATTGAAACTCCCCACGCCAGCATGACCTGGATCGGGTGCAGGGGCGCTGCGCGGCAAGGTGCCTGTGGTGCAGGCTTGTGCGGCAGGGGGCTGGTCGCCCCGGGGCCCCAGGGTGTTTCTCAGTCACGCATCGGCGAGGCGGGCCAGGCCCTGTTTCACCGACGGGACACCCCTGTTTCGTCCGTCAGCAGGCATTACAGCACATCCCGCAGCTGCCGGTATTGACCATGCGCATGGGTGATAATTTTCGCCCATGACTGCCGACCACTCCCCTTCGACCGCCGCATCCCCCGAACCGGCTCCCGCCGCGCGCAAGCGCTATGCCCGCGTGCTCATCATCGCGGGCTCCGACAGCGGTGGCGGCGCCGGCATACAGGCCGACCTCAAGACCTGCAGCGCCCTGGGCTGCTACGGCATGACGGCCATCACGGCCATCACCGTGCAGAACACGCTGGGCGTCAGCGGCATCCACGGCATTCCCGTGGACATACTGCGCGGCCAGATCGACGCCGTGGTCGAGGACATCGGCGCCGACGCCGTCAAGATCGGCATGCTGGCCACGCCCGAGGTGGTGCAGGTGGTGGCCGATGCCATCCGCCGCCACCAGCTGCGCAACGTGGTGCTGGACCCCGTGATGGTGGCCACCAGCGGCGACCGGCTGATCGCGCCGGAAACCGCCTCCGTGCTGGTGCGCGAGCTGTTCCCCCTGGCCACCGTGGTCACGCCCAATCTGGACGAGGCCGCGCTGCTGCTGGGCCACTCCATTGAGGGCATAGACGCACTGGACGGCGCCGTGCAGGAACTCCTGGCGCTGGGCGCGCCGGCCGCCTTGCTCAAGGGCGGGCACTTGTCGGGCGATCTGGTGGTGGACCTGCTGGGCCATGGCAACGGCCAGCGGCTGCGCCTGCAGTCGCAGCGCATTGCCACGCACAACGGGCACGGCACGGGCTGCACGCTGTCTTCGGCGATTGCCTCGCACCTGGCGCTGGGCCTGCCGCTGGAGGCGTCCGTGGCCCAGGCGCGCGATTACATCCTGGGCGCGATTGCGGCCGGCGCCGATGTGTTCACGGGCGCCGGCCATGGCCCGCTGAACCACGGCTATGCGCCGCGCGCGCAGGTCGTGGTCAACGGCTGAACGTTCGGCGCAGCGCCTGGTTCACCAGCCCCAGGTCAGGCTGCGCGCCACCCAGCCCTTTTGGCCGTTGTCGCGCTGGACCTGGGCCCAGGAGCCCTGTTTCCTGAGCGTGCGCACCACTTCCATTTCAGCCAGCTTGCCCACCACGCGATGGTTCTGGCCCGGGCCGGCGCGCAGGTTGGCGGTGCGCCCGGTCACCACCATGTGCGGGGTCTTGCCGGTCAGCGGCGCATGCACCCAGCCCAGCGTGCTCTCGTTGTCCCTGACGCGCAGCCACTGGCCCTTGCGCTGCACCACCTGCAGCGGATAGCCCTTGCCCAGTTCCCACAGCGTGGCCGAGCGCGTGGTGGGCTGCTGCCGCACATTGACGCTGGTGCCCTTGACGCTGACGAACTCGCGCGCATGGGCGACGGCCGGGGCCAGGGTGGTGGTGAGGACGGCGAGGGCGGTGGCGGCTGCGGCCAGCCAGCGGGCGGCACGGCGTTGATTGCAAGGCACGGGAACGGGTCTCCTTTCGTTCGAGGTCGGCTGGCGCGCGGAGACTTTCCAGCGCGGGCCGAGCCCAGGGAAAGCGCGTGGGATCAGGCGATGCCGCTATAGTTCCTGAATGAAACTGACGGGCGGCACCCCGGGTTCGCGTGCAATCGCCCGGGCTTGCCGTACGCTTGCCGCACCACAGTGTTTTCCAGGAGGGCTTGTATGCACCATGCTGTTTCCCGATCCGGCGCGCAGGGCCGGCACGCGGCGATTCTGACGGCCTGCCTTGCGGCGGGACTGGCGGATGCCCAGGCGCAGGAGGCCCAGGCCGTTGCCGCCGCCGCCAAGGGCCGCGACGCGGCCAAGGCGCAGGAGGGTGTGGTGAACCGCCCCGAATTCGGCCCCGCGCTGCTGGCGGCCGCCCAGGCGGGCGAAGCGCTGCAGGTGCGCGACTGGCTCAAGCGCGGCGCGCCGGTGGATGTGCGCGATCCGCAGGGCAACACGCCTCTGCTGCTGGCCGTGCGCGGCAACCATGTCGAGGTCGCGCGCTCCTTGCTGGTCCACGGGGCCAATCCCAATCTCAAGAACGACCTGCAGGACAGCGCCTATCTGCTGGCCGGTGCCCTGGGCCGGCTGGAAATCCTGCGCATGACACTGTCCTATGGTGCCGACCTGCAAAGCGTCAACCGCTACGGCGGCACAGCGCTGATCCCCGCCTGCGAGCGAGGCCACGTCGATACCGTGCAGGCCTTGCTGGCTGCCGGTGTGCGGGCCGACCATGTGAACCGGCTGGGCTGGACCTGCCTGCTCGAAGCCGTTTTGCTGGGCGATGGTGGCCCGCGCTACCAGGACATCGTGCGCCAGCTGATCACGGCGAAGGCGGACCTCAGCCTGCCCGACAAGGACGGCGTCACGGCCCTGGCCCACGCCCGCCAGCGCAGCCAGCATGAGGTGGAGCGGCTGCTGCAGGAGGCGGGAGCGCGCTGATCGGCGCAAGCGAAAACGCCTGAAATCGAGGTCTGAACACCAGAATCAGACGGATCTGATTGCTTGGGAAAGGTCTTGTTGCAAATGATTTCCATTTTCAACAAAGGCCCTTGCCATGCGCACTTCAGATTGCCGTTCCCGACCTTTTGTCTCCGGCCCCCAGTCATGCCTTTATTCGGTCTTCGCTGCGGCGCTGGTCACACCTGCATACGCGCAGGATGTGCCCCCTGAGGATCGCCAGGTCCAGCTGGCGCCGATCACCGTTTCGGGACCGCGCACCACCGGCTCGCGCACCGAGGCATCCGAATCGGTCAAGTACGCCAAGCCGCTGCTGGACGTGCCCCAGACCATTACGGTGGTACCGGGGCAGGTGCTCCAGGAACAGAACGCCCTGAGCCTGCAGCAGGCGCTGTCCAATGTGTCGGGCATCACCTTCAATGCGGGCGAGGGCGGTGCAGGCTCGGGCGACAGCATCAACATCCGCGGCTTCAGCGCCAACGCCAACCTGCAGATCGACGGGCTGCGCGACAGTGGGCAGAACAACCGCAGCGACCTCTTCAACACGGAGTCTGTCGAAGTCATCAAGGGCCCGAACTCGGTCTTTGGCGGGGCAGGCACCTCGGGCGGCAGCATCAACATGATCAGCAAGCAGCCCAAGGCCCATGACTTCACCGAGGCCGACGCAGGCCTGGGCACGGCCAGCTACCGGCGCCTCACGCTCGACACCAACCGGGTGCTGGCTGGCGGCAAGGCCGCCATGCGCCTGAACCTCATGGGCCATGACAGCGACGTGGCCGGGCGCGACACCATCTTCAAGCGGCGCTGGGGTGTGGCGCCCTCGCTGGCCCTGGGATTGAATTCGCCCACGCGCGTGACCCTCAGCTTCTTCCACCAGAACGATGACAATCTTCCCGACTTTGGCGTGCCGGCCTTTCGCGGCAAGATGCTCGATGGCGTCTCGCGCAATGCCTATTTCGGCTGGCGCAACCTTGACCGGGAAAAGATCAGCCAGGATGCCCTGACCGCGAAGATCGAGCATGACTTCGCCTCGGGCGCCAAGCTGCAGAACCTCTCGCGCTACTCGCGGCTGAGCCGCGATACCGTGATCTCTGCCTCGCATGTCGATCTCCGGGGCATGCAGCCTGGCTACTACCGGCCCGCAGGGCCCCAGGCCTATGGCCGCGATGCCGCCACCACCCTGTGGATCAACCAGACCAACCTGACCCAGCGCTTCGACACAGGCGTGCTGGGGCATACGCTGATCACGGGCTTCGAGATCGCACGCGAGACCTATGACCGCACCACCTCTTCCTACAACATCAACCGGCAGTTCCCGGCCGGCGGCTATCCGCTGGCCCGTCCGCCCGGATACTGGACGGGCACGACGGACTTGCAAAACAGCGGAAGGAACGAAACCAGCCTGGACACCCGCGCGCTGTATGCCACCGACTCCATTGCGCTGGGTCCGCGCTGGGATCTGAACCTGGGCCTGCGCTATGACTGGATCGATGGGCGCTCCAACTCCACAACGGCCGCTGGCGTGCGCACCGAGGTGGACAGCTCCGACGGCCGGCTCAGCGGCCGCACGGCCCTGAGCTTCAAGCCCGCCGACAACGGCCGCATCTACCTGGCCTACGGCACGGCCTTCAACCCTTCCGCCGAATTCCTGGTCTCCACGGGCTCGGGCCTGGATGCGGCCACGGCCTCGCTGGCACCCGAGAAGAACACCAGCCTGGAACTGGGAACCAAGTGGGATGTGCTGGACCGCCAGCTGGCGCTGACCGGCGCCCTGTTCCAGGTGGACAAGACCAATGCCCGCGAGCAGATGGCCGATGGCAGCTATCTGCTGGCCGGAGAGCAGCGCGTGCGCGGGCTGGAGCTCGGTGCCGCAGGCAAGGTGACGCCGCAATGGGATGTCTTCGCCAACTACACCTTCATGGCCAGCAAGACCCTCAAGTCATTGAACGAGCCTGCGCGTGTGGGCCAGGCGCTGGGCAATACGCCGCGCCATTCGCTGAACCTGTGGACCACCTATGCATTGCCCCAAGGCTGGACGGTGGGCTATGGGGTGCGCTTCGTGGGCACGCGCAATGTCACCTCGGCAGGCGATGGGAAACTCTCTGCCTATTGGGTGCACAGCGCCATGGTCGGCTATGAACTCAACCGGCAATGGAAGCTCAGGCTCAATCTCGAAAACATCGGCAACAAGGCCTATGTGGCCGGCGTGCGCCAGCGCCTGGGCGAGCAGTCGCGCTCCTCGGCCGTTGAATACGGCGAAGGCCGCACGGCCAGGGTAACGGCAACCTATCAGTTCTGAAGTGCCGGATTGCCCGGGGCCCGACGCTCAGCGTGTCGGCCGCAGGTAACAATGCGTGCAAGCTGCCCCCAGAGGGCAGCTTTTGTCTTTGACAGGGTCGTCGGACAAAAAAAGAGCCCGCACAAGGCGGGCTGGTGATGGTCAGGCCGGCGGCAAAAACCGCCGACTCGTACGCATCTTACTGGATCTTGGCCTTTTCGCGCAGCGATTCCTGGAATTGCGCCAGCTTTTGCTGTTGCAGCTGCTGCACGATCTGGGGCTTGACTTCCTCGAACTTGGGCAGTTCGGCCTGACGTGCGTCGTCCAGGCGGATGATGTGGTAGCCGAACTGGGTCTTGACCGGCTCCTGGGTCATTCCACCCTTTTCGAGCTTGATCAGGGCTTCGGAGAACTCGGGCACGTAGTTGCCGGGGTTGGCCCAGTCGAGGTCACCGCCACGGGCGCCGGATCCGGGGTCCTTGGACTCCTTCTTGGCGATGTCTTCAAACTTCTTGCCGGCCTTGATCTCGGCAATGATGGCCTTGGCGCGGTCTTCCGACTCGACCAGGATGTGGCTGGCCTTGTATTCCTTGCCGCTGTTGGCAGCGACGGCCTTGTCGTACTCGGCCTTGGCTTCGGCGTCGGTCACAGGGTTCTTCTTCTGGAAGTCCTCGAACAGCGCGCGGATCAGGATGGTCTGGCGGGCCAGTTCCATCTGCTGCTTGTAGGCTTCGCTGTTGGCCAGGCTGCGCTTGTTGGCTTCCTGCATGAAGATCTCGCGGGCGATGACTTCTTCCTTGATCTGCCCTTCCAGCTCGGGCGTCACGGGGCGGCCGCTTTGCTCGATCTGTTGCTTGAGCGCTTCGGCGCGTGCCTTGGGCACAGCCTTGCCGTTGACGACGGCGATGTTCTGGGCCGAGGCGGACAGGGCCGCGGTGCTCAGCACGGCGGCAGTCACCAGGCTGGTCAGAAGCTGTTTTTTCATGCGAATTCCAGATATGAAGGAAAAATTGATTCTATAGCGCGGATACGCAACAGGCTCCGAATCGTCGGAGCCTGTAAAAGTTCAAAGAACCTCGATGGCGATGGCGTGTGCGCCCTGGTCAATGAATTCTTGCAGCGCATCATACACAAGGCGATGGCGTGCCACGCGTGGCTTGCCTTGAAACAAAGGTGACGCAATGCGCACGCGGAAATGCGTGCCGAAGCCGGTGCCGTTGGCGCCCACATGTCCGGCGTGCTGGTGGCTCTCGTCGATCACTTCCAGGTGATCGGGGGTGAGGCGCTCACGCAGCACGGCCTGCATGGCTTCGGCGGTGATGGGCAGGGGATGGGCGGGCGCGCTCATGGCTGCTTGTCCTGCTGCACGCCAGGCGGGGGCAGGGCGTCGGGCGTGGCGGCTGCTGCCTCGCCCTTGTCTTCCTGCATGAAGCGGCTCATGTAGATGGCCTGGCCGATCACGAAGACCAGCATCAGCCCCATGCCGCCGAACAGCTTGAAGTTGACCCAGGTGTCGGTGTCGAAGCGGTAGGCGATGACCAGGTTGAGCGCGCCCATGACCGCGAAGAACGCCGCCCAGCTCCAGTTCAGGGTGCGCCATGCGTTGTCGGGCAGTTGCAGCTGTGCGCCCATGACCGAGCGCAGCAGGTTCTTGCGGAACACCAGCTGGCCTATCAACAGGGCGCTGCCCATGAGCCAGTACAGCACGGTGGGCTTCCACTTGATGAAGGTGTCGTTGTGGGCCAGCAAGGTGGCGCCGCCGAACAGCACGATCACGCCCAGGCTCACCCATTGCATGGGCTCGACCTTGCCGTGGCGCACGCGCAGATAGGCGATCTGGGCAATGGTGGCGACGATGGCCACGGCCGTTGCCGTGTAGATGCCCCAGACCTTGAAGGCGACGAAGAACAGGATGATGGGGAAAAAGTCGATCAGTAACTTCATTGGAAGGTTTCGATGGGCTTGGAGTCAGGCATGGGCCTGAGCTTGGCAGGCGCATTGTGGCGCAGCCGGCGCGGCCCGGCATCGGTGCAGGGCCGCGTGGCCTGGGGTTTTTGCGGGCCTGGAGCCTAGGCCTTGGGCGGCTCGAATTCCAACGATGCGGAATTCATGCAGTAGCGCAGCCCTGTGTCGGACGGGCCATCGGGGAACACATGCCCCAGGTGGGCGCCGCACTGGCTGCAGACGGTTTCGGTGCGCACCATGCCGTGGCTGCGGTCCACGATTTCGGTGATGGCGCCGGGGATGGCGCGGTCGAAGCTGGGCCAGCCGCAGCCGGCGTCAAACTTGGTGTCGGAGTCAAACAGCTTGCTGCCGCAGCAGATGCAGTGGTAGCTGCCATCGGCCCAGAACTGCTCATAGCGGCCGGTGAACGGGCGCTCGGTGGCTGCATGGCGTGTCACCTGGAAGGCGGCAGGTTCGGCGCCCTTGGCCTGCAGCTCGGCCTGCCATTCCTGTTCGGTCTTGTGGATGGGAAAGCTCATGATGAACAGCTGATCTCGATGGAGGAAGCCCAGTCGGGCGGGAAGCCTGCCCATTCGGCATGCTCGGCGTGGGGGTCGAACGGAGTCTGCAGCACGGCCAGCAATTGGCGCACGGGAGCGAAGTCACCGGCCTTTGCGGCGCGGATGGTCATCTCGCCCAGGTGGTTGCGCAGCACGAAGCGCGGATTCGATTCTTGCATCAAAGCGGCGGCCGCCGCGGCATCCGTGCCTGCCAGATGCCGTGCGTACAGGGCTGCCCAGCGGTCGAAGGCCTCGCGGTCCAGCACCAGGTCGCGCACGGGCTCGAGGTCGAGGTCCGTGCCGGCACTGGCACTGGCACTGGCAGCCACCGCATCGGTCAGGCGGCTGAAGAAGATGGTGTAGTCCACCGCGTTGTCGGCCATGAGCTGCAGCAGCGGGTTCACCAGGGCGGCAAAGCGCCCCTCGGCGGGCGGCGTGCCTGGCGCATCTTCGGGCAGACCCAGCTTGCGCAGCATGAGGGCGCCATAGGCCTGCGGAAACACCTGCTTGTATGACTCCAGCGCCGCAATGGTCAGTTCCTCTTCGCCGATCAGCGGCAGCAGGGCCTGGCCCAGGCAGTACAGGTTCCAGTAGGCCACCTGGGGCTGGCGGTTGAAGGCGTAGCGGCCCTGGGTGTCACTGTGGTTGCAGATGTGGCCGGGGTTGAAGGCATCGAGGAACTGGAAGGGCCCGTAGTCGATGGTCAGGCCCAGGATGCTCATGTTGTCGGTGTTCATCACGCCATGGCAAAAGCCCACGGCCTGCCAGTGCGCCAGCAGCCGCGCTGTGCGCTCGCTCACGGCCTGCAGGAAGTTGGCGTAGGCGTTGCCGGCCAGTGCCTCGGCGGTGCGGCATTCGGGGTAGTAGCGGTCGATCACGTAGTCGGCCAGTTGGCGCAAAGGCGCTATCTGGTCACGCGCCGCAAAGTGCTCGAAGTGGCCGAAGCGTATGAAGCTGGGCGCCACGCGTGCCACCACGGCGGCGGTCTCGATCTCTTCGCGGCGAATGGGGGCGGGCGATCCGGTGAGGCTCAGCGCGCGCGTGGTGGGAATGCCCAGGACGTGCATGGCCTCGCTGCACAGGAACTCGCGGATGGACGAGCGCAGCACGGCGCGCCCGTCGCCCATGCGCGAGTAGGGCGTGCGGCCTGCGCCCTTGAGCTGAATCTCGTGGCCCGAAGCGGTCTCACCCAGCAAGATGGCACGGCCATCGCCAAGCTGGCCGGCCCAGACGCCGAACTGGTGGCCGCTGTAGACGCTGGCCAGCGGATGGCTGCCGGGCAGCACGGCATTGCCGGTGAGTGCCTGCAGGGCCTCATCGGAGGCCAGCCACTGCGGGTCCAGGCCCAGCAGCTCGGCTGTGCCGGTGCTGGTGGCAATCCAGTGCGGCTCGGGCAGCGGCGTGGGGCGCAGATGGGTGAAGAAGTCCGGGCCCAGGGCGGCGAAGCCGTCTTGCCAGGAGATGGGAGGGCGTGGTGAGGTCGCCGGAGCCTGGCCTTCGGCGGCAGCATGCAGGTTCATGCGGGAATTGTCCCCCAGCGCCTATGCCCCGTGGGGCGCAAGGTTCATGCGCGCATTCACCGCATGCATTCACGCACGCAGTTGCTGCCGGTACTGGCCCGGCGGCATGCCGAACCACCGGCGGCAGGCGCGAAAGAGATTGCTCTGGTCCACAAACCCCAGCAGGTCGGCCACCTCGGCCAGGCTGCGGCGCGGCTCGCCCAGGTACTGCAGGGCCAGCTCGCGCCGGGTTTCGTCCAGCAGTTGCTGGTAGCTGGTGTCTTCGGCCTGCAGGCGGCGCTGCAAGGTGCGGTCGGTCAGGCCCAGCAGGCTGGCCACGTCTTCGCGGCGCGGCTCGCCCTGGGGCAGCAGGCGCGCGATCTCGTGGCGCACGCGCGCGCCCACGCCGGCCTGGCCCAGGTGGTCGAGTTCGGTCTCGACCAGCTTTTCGTGCAGTGCCAGCAGTTCGGGGTTGTGTGTGGGAATGGGGGCGAGCAGGTCGGCCTCGGACAGCAGGAAGCGGTTCGCGTCCTCGCCGAAGCGCGGCAGCAGGCCGAAGGCCGCGCGGTAGGCGGCCTCGTGAGAGGGGGCGGGCGCCTCGGCCATGAATTCCACGGCCAGCGGCCGGACATCGCGCCGCGTCAGCCAGTTGCACAGCACCAGCAGCGTGAGCACGGCGAACTCCACGCGCTGGCGCGGCACGGGCCTTGTGGCGCCGATGTGATGTATGGACAGCCAGTAGCCGCGCGCATCGCGCTCCAGCGTGAAGGACGTTGCGTCCGAGATCACGGCCATGTGGCGTTCCAGGTCGCGGAAGCCGGCCAGCAGGTGCGGGCCCGAAGCCAGCGAGTAGCCGACCAGATCGATGTTGCCGTGGCGCGCGGCCAGTTGCCGGTCCAGCCCCAGCGTGGGATTGGCGGACTGGGCCACGGCCAGCTCCCAGAGCCGGCTCACGCGGTCCACATCGGTACGGGTCTGCGAATGCTGCAGTGCGGCAAGGTCGATATCGGCTGCGGCGCACAGGCTTTGCGGGGCCAGCCCTTCGGTGGCCATCATGTCCAGGATGCCGCGCACCCAGGCGGCGGAGCTGCTGCGCTGCGTTGTCATGACCGGGTTTTCCTGGGCCATTCGGGGCGCTGTTTGCGTTCTGAAGTCACTGTTTTGGCGTGGTTGCGATAGCGGCGTTTTGCCGCGCTGTTCCTAGAATTTTTACAGCGCGGCGAACGACTGCGCAGTGTGACCCATGGGCCCGGCGCGGCCCATACGGGAAACCCCAAAAACCATTCAGGAGACAAGCATGCGCACAGGACAGCGGTGGATGGCCGGCGGCATACGCCTGGCCGTGGCTTCAATGGCTTTGTGGCTCGCGGCCTGCGGCGGCTCGGGCGGCGGAGGACCCGAACTGCGCGAGACGGCCTACGGCCCCTTGCGCGGCGTGGACGATGGCGCCGCCACGGGCACCTATTACTGGAAGGGCGTGCCCTTTGCCCAGGCGCCCGTGGGCGCGCTGCGCTGGCAGCCGCCGGCCGAGCCCAAGGCCTGGGAGGGCGTGCGCGAGGCGCGCCAGTTCGGCAATGCCTGCCTGCAGATCGGGCGCATGTACGGCCCGGGAGCCAACAACCGCTTCGACGACACCATTGCCTCCACCCTGGGCCAGCCCGTGGGCAGCGAGGACTGCCTGACGCTCAATATCTGGCGCCCGGCCAGCGGCGCCGAGAAGCTGCCGGTGCTGGTGTTCATCCACGGCGGCAGCGCCATCTCGGGCTATACGGCCGATCCGCTGTATGACGGCGCGGCCCTGGCACGCGCCGCCAATGCCGTGGTGGTGACGGCCAACTACCGGCTGGACATCCTGGGCTACATGCACATGCCGCAGATGCAGGCCGGCGCGCCGGCCACGGGCAACTTCGCGCTGCTGGACAACCTGCAGGCGCTGCGCTTTGTGCAGCGCAATATCGCGGGCTTTGGCGGCGATCCGGGCAATGTCACGCTCATGGGCCAGTCGGCGGGTGCCACCAATGTGCTGGCGCTGCTGGCGGCCGAATCGGCGCGCGGCCTGTTCCACAGGCTGGTGCCCATCAGCGGCGGGCTGTCGCTTCCATCCAATCTGCCGGCCGGCGTGCTGGCCACGCTCAAGCCGGCTTCGGCCTACGCCACCCAGTCCGCGCTGCTGCTGGCCCATCTGATGGTGGCCGATGGGCTGGCTGCCGATGTGGCGGCTGCCGCCACGGTGGCTGCCGGCTGGACACCGGCGCAGATTGCGGCCTACCTGCGCGGCAAGGATGCGCGCGTGCTGCTGCAGACCCTGGTGGCCAAGGGCCTGACGGGCGCGGGACCGATTCCCGACGGCCTGCTGCTGCCCACCGATCCCATGGCCGCGCTGGCTGCGGGCCAATACAACCGCATGCCCGTGATGGCCGGCTACACCGCCGAGGAGGGCAAGCTGTTCGCGCCCCTGCTGGCTGCGCTGGGCGGCAAGCCGGGCTTCAGGATCGATGATGCGGCGCGCTTTCGCATGATGCAGTCCTTCGATGCGCAGTCGCCCAACGCGCCGGTCCTGGCCGACATCATCGATGCCGCCTACCTGCCCGTCGATACGCCGGTCACCGGCTACAACGCCCGCATGGCGCAGCTGACCCATCTGTTCGCCGACCCCAGCCGCGACCAGTTGCTCAATACGCTGCGCACCCGGCAGGCCGAGGTCTGGAGCTACCGCTTCGACTGGGCGCGCCAGCCCGCCCCCTGGAACACGGTCTACGGTGCGGCCCATGCCTTCGATCTGCCCTTTCTCTTCGGCAACTTCGGGCCGTCCGTGTTCTCCCGCGTGACCAACAGCACGGCGAATGCCCCGGGCCGGCTGGCGCTGTCGAACGCCATGATGGCCAGCCTCAAGGCCTTCATGCAGACGGGCGACCCGCAGAACGCGGCCCTGGGCCAGACATGGAAGCCCTGGCCGTCCAGCCTGATCTTCGACGCCGAGCCGGGCGCGACCAGCATCCGGCTGCAGTGAGAGAGCAGATGAGCGAGTAGGGGCTTGCCGCGGCAAGCCCCGAGAGACAGCCAACAACAACGAAGGAGACAAGTACCCATGACAGTCAAGACCGTTTTCACACATGCCTGGCGCTGGCCGCTGGCGGGGGCCATTGCCGCCGCCGCCGTGGGCCTGGCCGCCTGCGGAGGGGGATCGTCGGGCATGCCCGCGCCCATGGGGCCGGGCCAGCAATCGGGCTACATCACCCTGCCGGACGGCAGCAGGATGCGCTACTCGCTGCTGCTGCCCGAGGGGCAGGGTCCGTTCCCGCTGCTGGTCGAGTACGACGGCTATATCTCGGGCTCGTACCCCAACATCAGCAGTCCCTGGACCAAGGAAGGCTATGCGGTCATGGGGCTGAATGTGCCGGGCACGGGCTGCTCCACGGGGGATGACAAGGTGTTTGACGCCAGCGTAGGTGCGGCCGGTGCCTTTGCCATCGAATGGGCCGGGCGGCAGGCCTGGTCCAATGGCCGCATCGGCATGATCGGCTATTCGTACTCGGGCTACAACCAGCTGTGGGTGGCGGCACACCGGCCCAAGGGGCTGCTGGCGATCACGCCCAGCAAGAATGTGGGCGATCCCTACCGCGACGTGGGCTATCCGGGCGGCATTGCCAACATCGGCTTTCCGGCGCAGTGGTGGAACGGCTTCCCGCGCATCTGGCGCACGGCTGCCGACCTGGCCGTGAAGAACGGCGGCGACACGGAATGCGCCAAGACCGTGGCCGACAACATCGAGAAGATCAAGCGGCCCGAGCTGGACCTCATCAAGTGGCTGGACAACCCCTATGCCGATGGCCTGTACCTGGAGCGCAGCGCCATGCTGCAAAGCGGCAAGATCAATATCCCCACGCTGGGCACGCAGTCCTGGCAGGACGAGCAGATCGGCCCGCGCTCGGGCTACTACGAGGACACCATTGCGCCCGACAGGATGTGGCTGGTCAGCTCCAACGGCGACCACCACACGAACATCACCTCGGACCATATCGACCAGACGCTGAAGCGCTTCCTGGCGCGCTTCGTCAAGGGCGAGGACAACGGCTTCGACAAGGAGCCGCGCGTGCGCCTGCTGCAGGAGATGCAGACCACGGACGCCAAGGCCCCCAATGGCGGCGCCAAGCTCATGCCCACGGGCGAGGCACGGTTTGACCGGCTGCCTGTCCAGGTCAAGCCCCTGCGCCTGTGGATGCAGCCGGGCCAGGCGCTGGGCGACAGCGCACCCGCCTCCGGGACGGCTTCGTCCAGCTACCGCTATCCGGCCCTGAGTCCGCAGGTGAACAACCCGGCGGCCGAAGGCTGGCCCGCTGTGCCCGCGTCGGAAAAGGATGGCCAGCTGGTCTTCACCACGGCGGCCCTGCCGCAGGACCTGAGCTTCTATGGCGAAGGCTCGGCCGACCTGTGGCTCAGCGCCACTGCCGCCAATACCGACATCCAGGTCACCGTGTCCGAGGTGCGGCCGGATGGGCAGGAAATGTTCGTGCAGCGCGGCTGGCTGCGTGCCTCCAAGCGTGCGCTCGATGAGAGCCGATCCACGGCGCTGCGTCCCTGGGGTGCCTACACACGGGACAAGGATGTGCCACTGGTTGCCGGCCAGCCCCAGTTGATGCGGGTGGAGATCCAGAAATTCGCGCATGTGTTCCGCGCCGGTTCAAGCATTCGCGTGACAGTGGATTCGCCATCGCAGACCGGATACTGGATCTTCGGCAACGACAAGACGCCGTCCACGAACACGCTGTGGCATGACGCGGCGCATGCCTCCAGCATCGTCCTAGGGTATATCCCATACGAGCATGCGAAGACGCTGCCGAGTTGCGACAAGACAATGCGTCAACCATGCCGGAAAAACGATGCGCCTGTCCCTGCCGGGATCGGACCCAGGGCGCCGGCCTGAGCCACCCTCCATGCGGGCAGCGGCATCGCGCACCAGGGCCTTGGCCTTGCGCGAATCCGCGGTCCGCAGTTCACGACGTTCACGAAGTTCAATCACCTTAGGAGCCTATAGATGCTGGGTCTGATGCAAAGCCAACCACTGTTGATCTCGTCGCTGATCGACTTCGCCGACCGCCACCATGGCGATGCGGAGATCGTCTCGCGCAGGGTGGAGGGCGATATCCATCGCTATACGTACCGCGACCTGGCACGGCGCTCGCGCCAGCTGGCGAACACGCTGGACGGCCTGGGCCTGCAGCCTGGCGACCGCGTGGCCTCGCTGGCCTGGAACGGCTACCGCCACATGGAGATGTACTTCGGCGTCAGCGGCTCGGGCCGCGTGCTGCACACGGTCAACCCGCGCCTGCACCCCGACCAGGTGGCGTGGATCATCAACCACGCGGAAGACCGCGTCATGTGCTTTGACCTGACCTTCCTGCCCATCATCCAGGCCGTGCATGCCAAGTGCCCCACGGTGCGCCAGTGGGTGGCGCTGTGCGACGCGGACCGCCTGCCCGCCGACAGCGGCATTCCGGGCCTGGTCAGCTACGAGGACTGGATTGGCGGCCAGCCCGACCAGTACCAGTGGCCCGAATTCGACGAGAACACGGCCTCCAGCATGTGCTACACCAGCGGCACCACGGGCAACCCGAAGGCCGTGCTGTACAGCCACCGCTCCACCACGCTGCACGCCTACGCGGCCGCGCTGCCCGATGTGATGTGCATATCGGCGCGCGACTCGGTGCTGCCCGTCGTGCCCATGTTCCACGTCAACGCCTGGGGCATTCCCTACTCGGCCGCGCTCACGGGCTGCAAGCTGGTGTTCCCCGGCCCGGCGCTGGACGGCAAGTCGCTGTACGAGCTGATCGAGGCCGAAGGCGTCACCTACGCGGCCGGCGTGCCCACGGTCTGGCAGATGCTGCTGGGCCACATCAGGCCGGGCGGCCTGCGGTTTTCCACGCTCAAGCGCACGGTGATCGGCGGCTCCGCCTGCCCGCCGGCCATGATCACGGCCTTCCAGGACGAGTTCGGTGTGGAGGTGCTGCATGCCTGGGGCATGACCGAGATGAGCCCGCTGGGCACGCTGTGCACGCTCAAGAACAAGCAGCTGCAGCTGCCCAAGGACGAGCAGATGAAGATCCTGCAAAAGCAGGGCCGCGCCATCTACGGCGTGGACATGCGCATCGTCGACAGCGACGGCACCGACCAGCCCTGGGACGGCAAGAGCTATGGCGACCTGCTGGTGCGCGGCCCCTGGATCGTGGACAGCTACTTCAAGGGCGAGAGCCCGCTGGTCAAGGACGCGCAGGGCCGCGGCTGGTTCCCCACGGGCGACGTGGCCACCATCGACCCGGACGGCTTCATGCAGATCACCGACCGCAGCAAGGACGTGATCAAGTCCGGCGGCGAGTGGATCAGCTCCATCGACATCGAGAACATCGCCATGGCCCATCCGGCCGTGGCCATGGCCGCCTGCATCGGCATGCCGCATCCCAAGTGGGACGAGCGCCCCATCGTCGCCGTGGCGAAGAAGCCCGGCGCCGAGGTCACGCGCGAGGAACTGCTCAAGTTCTACGAGGGCAAGACCGCCAAGTGGCAGATCCCCGACGACGTGGTCTTCGTCGATGCCATTCCGCTGGGCGCCACCGGAAAAATGCTCAAGACCCGGCTGCGCGAGCAGCTGGCCGGCTACCGGCTGCCGGGGCTTTGAGCCGTTGCGGGCGGCCACCGGGCCAGGGCATGCGGGGGCATGTCCTGGCCGGGGCGGCCGGTCCGAGTCTCGTCGGCGATAGCCGCTAGGGGCAATCACCGATCAGGGCAGGGCACAGGGGCCATTACCCTGGGCCTCGCCCAGAAACCACCACAAGAGGAGACGCTTCATGAAGTTTGCGATCAAGGCATTGACGGCATCCCTGGCCCTGGCTTGCGCCACGGGCGCCATGGCCCAGAAGGGCGAGACGGTGAAGGTTGCGTGGATCGACCCGCTGTCCGGCCTCATGGCCGCGCTGGGGTCCAACCAGCTCAAGAGCCTGCAGTACATCGCCGAGGAGCTCAACAAGGGCACGGCCTCGGGCGTGAAGTTCGAAATCATCGGCATCGACAACAAGCTCAGCCCGCAGGAAACCACGGCGGCCCTGCGCTCGGCCATGGACCAGGGCGTGCGCTACGTCTTCCAGGGCAACGGCTCGGGCCCGGCCCTGGCCATCATGGATGCGCTGGAAAAGCACAACGCGCGCAACAAGGGCAAGGAAGTCGTCTACCTCAACTACGCGGCCGTGGACCCGGACCTGACCAACAGCAAGTGCAGCTACTGGCACTTCCGCCTGGATGCGGACACCTCCATGAAGATGGAGGCCCTGACCACGTACATGAAGGACGTGCCCGAGGTCAAGAAGGTCTACCTGATCAACCAGAACTACTCGCACGGCCAGCAGGTCTCCAAATACGCCAAGGAGATGCTCAAGCGCAAGCGCCCCGATGTGGAGATCGTGGGCGACGACTTCTCGCCGCTGGCCCAGGTGCGCGACTTCGCACCCTACATCGCCAAGATCAAGCAGTCGGGTGCCGACTCGGTGATCACGGGCAACTGGGGCTCGGACCTGGCGCTGCTGATCAAGGCCGCCAGCGACGCGGGCCTGAACAACGTCAAGTTCTACACCTACTACGCCATCGCCACCGGCGCGCCCACGGCCATGGGCGCGGCTGCGGCCGACAAGGTCTACATGGTGGGCTACGGCCACATGAACCTGCCCGGCCCGCTGGACCGCATCACCAAGGGCTACAAGGCCAAGTTCAACGACGACATGTACACGGGCTCGCTGTACTCGGGCCTGACCATGCTGGACCAGGCCTTCCTGCGCGCCAAGACCACGGACCCGGCCAAGGTGGCGGCCACCATGGAAGGCATGAAGTTCAACAGCCTCAACGGCGAAGTGGAGATGCGCAAGAGCGACCACCAGCTGCAGCAGGGCCTGTTCATCGCACGCTGGGAAAAGGCCGGCGGCAAGTACCCGATGGATTCGGAGAACACCGGCTACACCTTCGTTCCCGTGAAGTACTACGAGCCCTATGTGGCCAGCACGCCGACATCTTGTGAGATGAAGCGACCCTCATGACGGCATAACTGGCCATTGAACTTCGCAAAGGGGCGCGAGGCGCCCCTTTTTTTGCCCGAAATCAGGCAAAACACGGTTTTCTGGCCTGATCGATGGCGATCTGTCGCCAATGTGTCCAGGGCCGCAGCCAAGTCGCATGCGCGATAGTTTCTAAGGCATTCCCCAGAGGGAAATTGTCATTCAGGCGTTAGTCTGGCGCCAATACAGATATCCGAATCAACCGGAAAAAGGAGACAGAAAAATGAAGTGGATCGTGCATTCGGTGGCCGCCTCGGCCATGCTGGCCTGTGCATCGGGCGCCTGGGCGCAAAAGGGCGAGACGGTGAAGATCGGCTGGATCGATCCGCTGTCGGGTCTGATGGCCGCCGTGGGCACGAACCAGCTCAAGACCTTCCAGCTGATGGCCGAGGAGTTCAACAGGAAAAATGCCTCGGGCGTGAAGTTCGAGATCATCCCGCTGGACAACAAGCTCAGCCCGCAGGAGACCACGGCCGTGCTGCGTTCCGCCATGGACCAGGGCGCACGCTACGTGGTGCAGGGCAACGGCTCGGGCCCGGCCCTGGCCATCATGGATGCGCTGGAAAAGCACAACGCACGCAACAAGGGCAAGGAAGTCGTCTACCTCAACTATGCGGCCGTGGACCCGGACCTCACCAACAGCAAGTGCAGCTACTGGCACTTCCGCCTGGATGCGGACACCTCCATGAAGATGGAAGCGCTGACGACCTATATGAAGGACGTGCCGGAGGTCAAGAAGGTCTACCTGATCAACCAGAACTACTCGCACGGCCAGCAGGTCTCCAAGTACGCCAAGGAAATGCTCAAGGCCAAGCGGCCCGACGTGCAGGTGGTGGGCGACGATTTCGCGCCGCTGGCCCAGGTGCGCGACTTCGCTCCCTACATCGCCAAGATCAAGCAATCGGGCGCCGACACGGTGATCACGGGCAACTGGGGATCGGACCTGTCGCTGCTGCTCAAGGCCGCCAATGACGCGGGCCTGAACAACGTCAAGTTCTATACCTACTACGCCTTCGGCTCGGGCTCGCCCACGGCCATGGGCGCGGCCTCCGACGGCAAGGTCTACACCGTGGGCTATGGCCACTACAACATGGGCGGCCCCATCCAGCCGCTGATGGCCGAGTTCAAGAAGAAGATGAACGACGACCTCACGCAAAGCTCGATCTACCACGTGTTCGCGCTGCTGGATGCGGCCTTCGTCAAGACCGGCGGCACCGACCCCGTGAAGGTGGCGGCCGCGCTGGAGGGCATGAAGCTCAAGAGCTTCAACGGCGAAGTGGAGATGCGCAAGACCGACCACCAGCTGCAGCAGGGCCTGTACATCACGCGCTGGGAAAAGGCCGGCGGCAAGAACCCGTATGACGCAGAGAACACGGGCTACACCTTCGCCCCGGTGAAGTACTACGAGCCCTACGTGGCCAGCACGCCCACCTCCTGCCAGATGAAGCGCCCGTCCTGAGAGCGGCCCGCACCGCCTCCTGTCCCCAACGCACCGAGACCAAGGCCTTTCGATGACGCTTGAGTTCTTCACCATATCGCTGCTCAACGGCGTGAGCTATGGACTGCTGCTGTTCATGCTCAGCTCGGGGCTGACGCTGATCTTCAGCATGATGGGCGTGCTCAACTTCGCCCACACCAGCTTCTACATGCTGGGCGCGTACTTCGGCTACACGCTCAGCGGCATCATCGGCTTCTGGGGCGCGCTGTTCGTCGCGCCCCTGCTGGTGGGCGCACTGGGCGCCATGTTCGAGCGCTACAGCCTGCGCCGCGTGCACAAGTACGGCCATGTGCCCGAACTGCTCGTGACCTTCGGCCTGTCCTACCTCATCCTCGAGGTGGTGCAGCTGGTCTGGGGCAGGGGCACCGTGCCCTACGGCCTGCCGCCCGCGCTGCAGGGCCCGCTGTTCACGCTGTACGGCACGCAGTTCCCGCGCTCGCGCTCCTTCGTGATGCTGCTGGCGCTGCTGATGCTGGTGGCCGTCTGGCTGCTGCTGACGCGCACGCGCATCGGCCTGGTCATCCAGGCCGCGCTCAAGAACCCCGAGATGGTGGAGGCGCTGGGCCACAACGTGCCGCGCGTGTTCATGATGGTGTTCGGCGGCGGCTGCGCGCTGGCGGGGCTGGCCGGCGTCATCGGCGGCAACACCTATGTGACCGAGCCGGCCATGGCCATGTCGGTCGGCTCCATCATCTTCGTGGTGGTGGTGGTCGGCGGCATGGGCTCGCTGGCGGGTGCCTTCGTGGCCTCGCTGCTGATCGGCGTCGTGCAGACCTTTGCCGTGGCCATCGACTGGTCGCTGGCCAGCCTGCTGACCTCGCTGGGCAGCCCGGTCGGCGAGCAGACCTTTGGCTGGCCGCTGCTCAAGCTCACCATCTCCCAGGTCGCGCCCATCCTGCCCTACCTGTTCCTGGTGCTGATCCTCATCTTCCGGCCCAAGGGCCTCCTGGGCACGCGGGGAGATTGACACCATGTCCTCGATCACCAAAACGACCATGACATCCACTGCCGCAAAAGGCGTTCCGGGCGCTTCGGGGGCTGCGGGCGCAGGGCGCCACTACAGCTTCCAGCCGCTCAACATCGGCCGCATCCTGATCTGGGGCGCCTTCGCCCTGGCGCTGATCGTCGCGCCGCTGGTGTTCACCAGCAGCCTGGCGCTGACCATGCTCAGCCAGATCGGCTATCTCATCATCATCTGCCTGTCCTACAACATCCTGCTGGGGCAGGGCGGCATGCTGAGCTTCGGCCATGCGGTCTACACGGGGCTGGGCTCGTTCATCGCCATCCATGCGATGAACCGGGCCAGCTCCGGCGACTGGGGCATTCCGCTGGTGCTGATTCCCATCATCGGCGGCCTGGGCGGCATGTTCTTCGCGGCCCTGCTGGGTTATGTGACCACCAAGAAGTCGGGCACCACCTTCGCCATGATCACCATGGGCATCGGCGAGCTGGTGGCGTCCATGGCGCTGATGTTCCCCGAGTTCTTCGGGGGCGAGGGCGGCATCACCACCGACCGCGTCTATGGCAAGCCCTTCTTCGGGCTGACCTTCGGCTCGGGCATGGAGGTGTACTACCTGATCGCCGCCTACTGCTTCATCTGCACGGCCGCCATGTTCGCCTTCACGGGCACGCCTCTGGGCCGCATGCTCAACGCCGTGCGCGACAACCCCGAGCGCGTGGAGTTCGTGGGCTACAACACGCAGCGCGTGCGCTACTTCTCCTTCATCATCGCGGGCTTCTTCGCAGGCGTGGGCGGGGGGCTTGCAGCCATCAACTTCGAGATCATCACGGCCATGGACAGCGTGAGCGTCATGCGCTCGGGCTCGTACCTGCTGTTCACCTTCCTGGGCGGCGCCACCTTCTTCTTCGGGCCCATCATCGGCGCCGTGCTGCTGGTGCTGGCCTCGGTGCTGCTGTCGGAGCTGACCAAGGCCTGGCTGCTGTACCTGGGCCTGGTGTTCCTGCTGATGGTGATGTACGCACCGGGCGGCGTTGCCAGCCTGATCATGATGAACCTGCGCGTGGCGCGCTTCGGCAAGTGGCGCCGGCTGGCCCAGCCCTACCTGGCCATCGCGGCCAGCGCACTGGTCATGATCGTGGGCGGCGCGGCCATCGTCGAGATGATCTACCACCTGCAGCTCAATGCGGCCCTGGGTCCGCAGGTCTCGTTCATGGGCGTGCAGCTCGATACCAGCTCGGCATCGACCTGGACCGTGGCCGTTGCCATCTTCGTGGTGGGCCTGGGCCTGCTGGAAGTGGCCAGGCGCTGGTGCCTGCGCCGCTGGGAGCGCATCCAGGAAGAAATCGAAGAAGCCATCAAGCGCGGGGAGGGCTGAACCATGTCCAGCATTGCAATCGAACGTCCGGGCACCGCGGCCGCCGCCGCGGCTGGCGAGGCCACCTACGCGCTGGAGCTGCGCGACCTGTACAAGCGCTTCGGCAAGGCAGAGATCATCCGTGGCGCCCAGCTGGCCGTGAAGCCCGGCGAGCGCGTGGCCATCATCGGCCCCAACGGCGCGGGCAAGAGCACGCTGTTCAACCTGATCAGTGGCCGCTTCGAGCCCACCAGCGGCCAGGTGCTGCTCAACGGCCAGCGCATCGACGGCAAGAAGCCCTACGAAATCAACCGCATGGGGCTGTCGCGCAGCTTTCAGATCACCAACATCTTTCCCAAGCTCAGCGTGTTCGAGAACCTGCGCTGCAGCGTGCTGTGGAGCCTGGGCTACCGCTACAGCTGCTGGCGCTTCCTGTCGAAGCTGCGCGACGCCAATGCCCGCGCCGATGAGCTGATGGAGATGATCGGCCTGCACAGAAAGCGCGACACGCTGGCGGTGAACCTGACCTATGCCGAGCAGCGTGCGCTGGAGATCGGCATCACCATCGGCGGCGGCGCCGGCGTCATCCTGCTGGACGAACCCACGGCCGGCATGAGCAACAGCGAAACGGCCCACTTCATCCAGCTGATCAAGAAGGTCACCGAAGGCAAGACCCTGCTGACCGTGGAGCACGACATGGGCGTGGTCTTCGGCCTGGCCGACAAGATCGCCGTCGTGGTCTACGGCGAAGTCATCGCCTACGACACGCCCGAGGCCGTGCGTGCCAATCCGCGCGTGCAGGAGGCCTATCTGGGCTCGTCCGTGGCGGATCAACAAGCTGGTGCACATTGAGGAAGCGCGGATGCTGAACATCAACAACCTGCATGCCTACTACGGCAAAAGCCATGTGCTGCATGGCGTGGACTTCTCGGTGCAGCCCGGCGAGATCGTCGCGCTGCTGGGGCGCAACGGCTCGGGCCGCTCCACCACGGCCAAGGCCATCATGGGCCTGGTGCACTGGGAGGGCTCGCTGGACTGGAAGGGCCAGAGCCTGACCGGCCGCAAGGCCTACGAGATCGCCCACCTGGGCGTGGGCTACGTGCCCGAGAGCCGCGATGTGTTCCCCAACCTCACCGTGCACCAGAACCTGCTGCTGGGACAGAAGGGCAAGGGCCGGGACAGCCGCTGGGGCTTCGACGACATGTATGCCATGTTCCCGCGCCTGAAGGAGCGCCAGCACACCGAGGCCGGCGTGATGTCGGGCGGCGAGCAGCAGATGCTGACCCTGTGCCGCACGCTGATGGGCGACCCCGACCTGATCATCATCGACGAGCCCACCGAGGGCCTGGCTCCCAAGATCGTCGAGCTGGTAGGCGAGTACCTGCAAAAGATCAAGCAGCGCGGCGTGTCCGTGCTGCTGATCGAGCAAAAGCTCACCATTGCCATGAGCATCTCGGACCGGGCCCTGGTCATGGGCCATGGGCGCATCGTCTTCGACGGCACGCCCGACGGGCTGCGCGCCGATCAGAAGGTGCGCAAGGAGTGGCTGGAGGTTTAAGAAAATCGCCTTGCGCCGGGTCTTCAATTGATGGCTTATGATGGATTTTCTGAAATGACATCCCCATGTCTATCAGTTCAACTTTAAAAAATCGACATCATGCTTTCAATTGAAGACTTGAAAAAGCTGCACGATGAAGCCAAGGCGGTTGCAGTGGATAGATCAACGGCGGAACCGGCTGAATGCATATTCATACACCGGACAGCGGTAATCATGGCCGATGGAGAGGTCGTGACTTGTGCGAACATGTACGCTGAAAATGTGGGCCATCTGAAGAAGGATGTCAATTTTTCTTCGCTATGGAACAACGAGCGCATGCAGTCGGTGCGCGGCACGCTCAATACGGAAAAAGAATGGGAGCAATGCAAGAAATGCTGGTTTCGTGAAATCAGATATGCCGAACAGAGAAATATCTGGGCGAACTTTGGAGGGGAAAGAACACAAGCTTCGTTAGCCAAGAAGGTTGAATATCAACCGATTGCCTGGGACTTCATAAAGGAGCAGGGGGAGAGAAATAAAAATGAATAAAATACAACCTCAGCTGAAGAATCTAGGATTGTTCCGTGTCAAAAAAGAGGATTTATACATAGAATTGGCGTTGCGCATAAAAAAGGCTCCCGTCAATCGATATGATTTCAGCAAGCTGTATTTTTCAACCGGCATTCTGGGACGTTACAGCGAAGAGCGCGCCATTTGCTTTCGATTGCAAAACGTCCACCAGGTGGAGCGAATACGCGTATTGATTCCCGATGAAGCGCGTGAGGCGGGCTGGGTAAAGTTGCGGCTGGAAGCCTTTGTTCAGGGGCACGGAGAATTCGATGTGGTTTCAGCTGCACTTGTTCCTGAGGATGGAGACGAACTGTCAAGGCAGGCCTATCTGCTGGGGTTGAAGGAATGGGTTCGCGCCCAGGTGGTGAACAGTGAGTCTCGCCAGCTGGCACAGGTGCCGCATCTGCCAGAGTCCCTGAGTCTCGAACTGACTGCCGCATGCAATCTTCACTGCTCGCATTGCAGCAGCCATGGAGATGAGAATGAGCACCGTATGAACAATCGGCGCCCGGCTTTTTCGCAAGATGTGCTGGAGTCTCTGGCACATGAAGTTTTCCCCTATCTGACGTTGATCAACCTGGTGGGCCGCGGCGAGCCGAGCATGGTGTCCATGCCCCTGTGGAATCGTTTGTTCGAGCTGTGCGAGGCATACAACGTGCTGGTCACCTGCGTAACCAATGGGACATTTGTGAAGCAGCGGTTTGACGAACGAAAGATTCGCTTGGTGGATACGCTCACCTTTTCTATAGACGGGATCACGGACGAGGTTTTTGCCGCCAATCGCACAGGCGCCGATTTGCCTACATTCAAGAAAAATCTGGACTATTACCAAACGCTGCGCCGCGGATCTGATCTGCTTCGCCGGCCACGGCTTGGATTGTCCTGGACACTGAAGCGCAACAATATCCACGAGTTTCCGGATTTCATCCGTTTCGCCATCGAGTCCGAGGCCGACCTGCTGTATGTGCGCCATCTGTTGCTGTTTCGGCCAGAAGATGCGGAGCAGTCTTTGGTTGGCGAACCGGAGTTGTGCAACCACTATCTGTCAATAGGGTATGCCATGTTGGAGGGGCAGCAAATCAAGCTTGATGTACCTCCGCTGGCCGTGGCGGCCTAGGCCTGCACACGGAATTTCTGAAGTGAGTCAGACCGTGGTGAACAGGTGCCTATTCGGCGTCTCGACACAATTTGTCCCGCCCGAGACAAGGGTGGATGGCAAAGGCGGAAGAACTCCCTACAATCAAAAACGCACGATCGTTCTTTTTCTATCGCATAGGGGACAACAGCATGACTGCTGAATACAAAGTGGACGGTGCCATCGCCGTCATCACCTTGAACAATCCGCCGGTCAACGGCCTGGGGCTATCCACGCGGCGGGGCATCGTCGAGGGGCTGGACAAGGCCTATGCCGACCCGGCCGTCAAGGCCATCGTCATCACGGGCGCAGGCAAGGCCTTCTCGGGCGGCGCCGACATCAACGAGTTCGGCAAGGAAGAGGCGTATCGCGAGCCTCACCTGGTCTCGCTGATCAACTCGCTGGACCAGGGCAGCAAGCCCGTGGTGGCCGCCATCCATACCGTCTGCATGGGCGGCGGGCTGGAGCTGGCGCTGGGCTGCAACTACCGCGTGGCCGCTCCCGGCACCCTGGTGGCCCTGCCGGAAGTCAAGCTGGGCCTGCTGCCAGGCGCAGGCGGCACGCAGCGCCTGCCGCGCGTGCTGGGCGTGGAGACCGCGCTGAACATGATCGTCAGCGGCGAACCCGTCAAGAGCGAGCTGCTGGCCTCCATCCCCGGCCAGAAGCTGTTCGACAAGATGGCCGCTTCGCCCGAGTCCCTGCTGGACGAGGCCAAGGCCTTTGCGCTGGAAGTGGCTGACAAGCACGCAGCGGGTGGTCCGCTGCCGCGCGTGCGCGACCTGCCTTGCAAGCACCCCCAGGGCGATGCCTACTTCCAGTTCGCGCGCAACATGGTCAAGGGCATGGCCAAGAACTACCCGGCCCCGGCCCGCTGCGTGGACACGGTGGAGAACGCCGCGCGCAAGAAGTTCGACGAGGGCATGGCCCTGGAGCGCGATGCCTTCATGCAACTGATGTGGTCGCCCGAGTCGCGCGCGCTGCGCCACCTGTTCATGGCCGAGCGCGCGGCCTCCAAGATCGCCGACGTGCCCTCGGACACGCCAGTGCGCGAGATCAAGACCGTGGGCGTCATCGGTGCGGGCACCATGGGCGGCGGCATCTCCATGAACTTCCTGAACGCGGGCATTCCCGTGACCATTCTGGAGACCAAGCAGGAAGCGCTGGACCGTGGCGTGGCCACCATCCGCAAGAACTACGAAGCCCAGGTCAAGAAGGGCAAGCTCACCCAGGAAAAGTACGACCAGCGCATGGCGCTGCTGAGCACCACGCTGTCGTATGACGCGCTCAAGAATGCCGACCTCATCATCGAGGCAGTGTTCGAGGAGCTGGGCGTCAAGGAAATCGTGTTCAAGCAACTGGACGAGGTTGCCAAGCCCGGCGCCATCCTGGCCTCCAACACCTCCACGCTGGACGTGGACAAGATCGCCGCCTTCACCAAGCGCCCGCAGGACGTGGTGGGCATGCACTTCTTCAGCCCCGCCAACGTGATGAAGCTGCTGGAAGTGGTGCGCGGCAAGCACACCGCCAAGGACGTGCTGGCCACCGTGATGAAGCTGGCCAAGAAGATCAAGAAGACCGCCGTGGTCTCGGGCGTGTGCGATGGCTTCATCGGCAACCGCATGATCGAGCAGTACTCGCGCCAGGCCGGCTTCCTGCTGGACGAAGGCGCCACGCCCGCCCAGGTGGACAAGGCCATCGAGAAGTTCGGTTTCGCCATGGGCCCGTTCCGCATGGGCGATCTGGCCGGCAACGACATCGGCTGGGCCATCCGCAAGCGCCGCGCCGTCGAGCGCGCCGACATGAAGTACAGCCGCACGGCCGACAAGCTGTGCGAGCTGGGCCGCTTCGGCCAGAAGACCGGCGCGGGCTGGTACGACTACCAGGCGGGCAAGCGCGACGCCATCCCGTCCGAGCTGGTCAACCAGATGATCGAGTCCCACCGCAAGGAGCTGGGCATCACCCCGCGCAAGATCTCCGATGAGGAAATCGTCCAGCGCCTGGTCTTCGCCCTGGTCAACGAAGGCGCCCACATCCTGGAAGACGGCATCGCCGGCAAGTCGGGCGATATCGACATGGTCTACCTGACCGGCTATGGCTTCCCCATATGGCGCGGCGGCCCCATGCACTACGCGGGCGAGGTCGGGCTGTTCAACGTGGTCCAGGCCATGAACCGCTTCGCCAAGAACCCCAACGACGACGCCGATTTCTGGCAGCCGGCCCCGCTGCTGGCGAAGCTGGCGGCCGAAGGCAAGCAATTCAGCTGAGACGTGCGGCGCACGAACTTTTTGCGAACCACCGCAAACCCGCCATACAAGGAATATCCATGACATCCGCCGTGATCGTTTCCACCGCCCGCACGCCCCTGGCCAAAAGCTGGAAGGGCTCCTTCAACATGACCCATGGCGCCACGCTGGGCGGCCATGCCGTGCAGCACGCCGTGCAGCGCGCAGGCGTCGACCCTGCCGCCGTCGATGACGTGATCATGGGCTGCGCCAACCCCGAAGGCGCCACCGGCATGAACATTGCGCGCCAGATCGCGCTCAAGGCCGGCCTGCCCATCACCGCATCGGGCATGACCATCAACCGCTTCTGCTCCTCGGGCCTGCAGACCATCGCCACCGCATCGCAGCGCATCATCGCGGGCGAGGGCGATGTCTACGTGGCCGGCGGCGTGGAGTCCATCTCCTGCGTGCAGCAGGAAATGAACCTGCACATGATCCAGGACCTGGCCCTGGCCAAGCAAAAGCCCGAGATCTACTGGAGCATGCTGCAGACCGCCGAACAGGTCGCCAAGCGCTACGGCATCGGCCGTGACGCCATGGACGAATACGGCGCCGCCAGCCAGCAAAAGGCCTGCGCGGCCCAGGCCGCCGGCCTGCTGGATGCCGAGATCGCGCCCATCACCGTGACCATGGGCGTGGCCGACAAGGTGCGCGGCCTGATCACCAAGGAAGTGACCTGCAGCAAGGACGAGGGCGTGCGCGAAGGCACGACCAAGGAAGGCATCTCGGGCATCCGCCCCGCGCTGCCCGGCGGCGTAATCTCGGCCGGCAATGCCAGCCAGTTCTCCGATGGCGCAGGCGCCTGCGTGGTGGTGAGCGAGGACTATGCCTCCCGCAACAACCTCAAGCCTCTTGGCCGCTTCCTGGGCTTTGCCGTGGCCGGCTGCGAGCCCGACGAAATGGGCATCGGCCCCGTCTTCGCCGTGCCCAAGGTGCTCAAGAAGCTGGGCCTGACGGTGCAGGACATCGACCTGTGGGAGCTCAATGAAGCCTTTGCCGTGCAGGTGCTGTACTGCCGAGACAAGCTGGGCATCCCCAACGATCGCCTCAATGTCAACGGCGGCGCCATCGCCCTGGGCCATCCCTATGGCGTGTCGGGCCAGCGCCTGACGGGCCATGCCCTGATCGAAGGCAAGCGCCGCGGTGCCAAGCGTGTCTGCGTGACCATGTGCATCGGCGGCGGCATGGGTGCCGCCGGCGTGTTCGAAGTGCTGTAAGTGCAGGTGGCGGCTGCGGCCGCCACCGCCTGTTCCCGTTACTCCTGTTGGCCGCACGCGCTCCCTCTGGCGGCGCCTGCGGCTTCTTTTTTGATTCCGGACATCACCATGCGCCTGCGTTCCACCATCGATTTCCTGCTCTATGAATGGCTGCGCGCCGATGCGCTGGGCGAGCGTGAGCGCTTTGCCGACCATTCGCGCGACACCTTCGATGCCGTGCTCGACACCTGCGAGCGCATCGCCCGCGAGAAATACGCCCCCTTCAACCGCACCGTGGACACGCAGGAGCCGCAGTTCGACGGCGAGAAAGTCATCCTGCCCCAGTGCACCCACGATGCGCGCCAGGCCTATGCCGACTCGGGCATGCTCAGCGCCGCCCAGGACTACGACATCGGCGGCATGCAGCTGCCCTACACCGTGGAGGCAGCAGCCAACAGCTTCTTCGCGGCGGCCTCCATCAGCATCGGCTCCAACATGCTGACCTCGGGCAATGCCAACGCCATCATGGCCCACGGCACGGACATGCAAAAGCAGGTCTTTGCCACCAATGAATTCAATGGCCGCTGGGCCGGCACCATGTGCCTGTCCGAGCCCCAGGCCGGCTCCTCGCTGAGCGATATCGCCACGCGCGCCGAGCCCGATGGCGCCGACTTCGAGAGCGATGCGCTGGGCCCGCGCTACCGCCTCAAGGGCAACAAGATGTGGATCAGCGCGGGCGACCATGAGCTGACCGAGAACATCGTCCACCTCGTGCTGGCCAAGATCCCCGGCCCCGATGGCAAGCCCGTGCCTGGCGTGCGGGGCATCTCGCTGTTCATCGTGCCCAAGAAGCTCGTGGACACCGAAGGCCAGCTCACCGGCGAGCGCAACGACGTTGCCCTGGCCGGCCTCAACCACAAGCTGGGCTGGCGCGGCACCACCAACACGCTGCTGAACTTCGGGGAAGGGCGCTTTCCCGTGCGCGGCGGCGCCGGGGCCGTGGGCTACCTGGTCGGCAAGCCCGGCGAGGGCCTCAAATGCATGTTCCACATGATGAACGAGGCCCGCATCTCCATCGGCATGGCCGCCACCATGCTGGGCCTGGCCGGCTACCACGCCAGCCTGGACTATGCGCAGAACCGCCCGCAGGGCCGGCCGATCAAGGGGGCGCCGGGTGCAGCCGGCAAGGATGCCACGCGCCCCCAGTCGCGCATCATCGAGCACGCCGACGTCAAGCGCATGCTGCTGGCGCAAAAGTCCTATTGCGAAGGCGCGCTGGCGCTGAACCTGTTCTGCGCGCGCCTGGTCGATGAGCAGCACACCGGCACGCCCGAATCCGTGGCCGAGGCCCGGCTGCTGCTGGAAGTGCTTACCCCCATCTCCAAGAGCTGGCCCAGCGAGTTCTGCCTGGAGGCCAACTCCCTGGCCATCCAGATCCATGGCGGCTACGGCTACACGCGCGACTTCCCCGTGGAGCAATACTGGCGCGACAACCGACTGAACATGATCCACGAAGGCACGCACGGCATACAGGCCATGGACCTGCTGGGCCGCAAGGTGCTCATGGACGGCGGCAAGGGCCTGCAGCTGCTGGCCACGCGCATCAACGACACCATCCAGCGCGCCATGGCCCGGCCCGAGCTGGCCGGCCATGCCAATGAACTGGCCAAGGCCCTGCAGGAAGTCGGCGCCACCACCAAGGCCGCATGGGCCACCGACGACCCGCAACAGGCCCTGGCCAATGCCGTGCCCTACATGCAGGCCTTTGGCCACACGGTACTGGCCTGGACCTGGCTGGACGTTTCCCTGGCCGTACTCGCCAAGGACGCCACCTTGGCCGAACCCGCCAACGCTGGCCGCATGGCCGCCATGCGCTACTTCTTCCGATACGAACTGCCCCGGATAGGCGCATGGCTCAAGGTCGTGCGTGAGCGCGACATGACCTGCGCGGAGATGAGTGAAGAGGCGTTCTGAGGGAGTTGGCAGCACGGCTGCCGTAGATGCAAAAAAGCGCGGACCATGTGGTCTGCGTTTTTTTTTATTTCAGGGATTTTCAAGGTTGCCGGAGAGCCGGGCCTGCTCTTTGACCCATTCTCTAGTTTTTCCACGAACGCACCATTCGGGGTTTTTGACCCAGTCTGAGAAATACATGTTTGGATGGCCTTGTAGGAGGTTGCAATGGGTGTAGCCGAGTTTTGGCATTGCCTTATATTGAAGCGGGGCTAGGAATAAAAGACAGAATAGTGCCGAGATAAAGCATAAAATAAGCGATTTGATTAATATGCCTTCTATATTTGTTTGAATGCGTGGCTTGCAAGGAATGGCTTTTACGATATATAGTAAAATCAATGATAAGAGAAATGGTAAGCAAAGAACCGGAAAAGGTGCCATTGGCCATATTCGAACGACTGGCGCCAGTGTTTTGATTTCATGGGTTGTTGTTATAATTGTTTCATTAATTAAGAAGACGCACGATAATAATACCAGGGTGGTCAGTAAGATCCCGAGGTAGGCGTTTTTTCTGATTCTTTGAATATCATGCATTTTTATCTTCTGTGGCTTAATTTGCACAATAGGTCTTCACTATTCTTTTCGGGAATGTAGAGTGTTTCGTTATTTTTGTTTGAAGGATTCCTTGACTGAATGTTGCTCCAATCTGGATGGCTTGTGTTAATCCGGTAAAATCCCTGCGCTGTATCATTTGGCGTGGATTTTATAGCCTTGATAACGTTTTGCTTTATCTGCCAGCGCTCGTCAGCGGAATTCAGTGCGAGACTGGTAATAAGAATCATTGCAGCCATGATTGCTAAGGGCAGTACGGCAACAGATATCATGCTTGCAGTCGTCATTCCCGCGGTCAAACCCGCTATTGTCGCCAATCCCGCCTTGACCGCCTCCACTCCAATCCCACCCACAAGATCATGCATGGTCTTCTCGTCATTGAAGATGAAGTCCAGTGTCTCTATCCCGGTGCCCACCACCAGGCTCAGAAGGAACCCGCCCTTGGCCACATTCTGCAGACCGCGAATACCCAGGCCCATCTGGACCATGCGTGGATTGGCGGCAAGGAATCGCGTGCCTTGCAGCAACTTGCGGCGAAGTCCCGCGTAGCCCGTGATGATGATATAGGTGCCTGTGGCGGTTGTCTTGATATAGGAGCGGGCACCGGCCAAGCCCAATGCAATCAGCGTTTTGGTGATGAGGTACGCGTCGCTGACCATCAGGGAGGCGGGAGCGACCCAGGGTTTGCCTGCATTCGGGCTGGCGGTGTGTGTCCAGTATCGCCCAAGCGCACTGTGGGCCAGCATGGCATGCAGCGTGCCCGCCAGGCGAGGATTGTTGCGCGCCTTGTCACTCAGTATGTCTGCGTATTCCTGTGGCGTGAGCACAATGGCATCGATCTGTTTTTGCTCCATTTGGCGAGCAAGCATGTCGGCATAGCCGATCTGATAGAAGGTGGCGGCAATGGAGGCTGGCATGGTGTATGGAGACGCTGGATCAGAAGCGGAATCGAGAATTCCAGTCAATGCGCCTTGATCAATAAAGGCAATTTGACGGAAATGAGTGGTTGCAAGCAGGCGAATAATCCGCTGTCAGTGTCCAGGCGGGTTTCTGATGTTTGCTGTGCGAAGAGTCCTCATTTGATTTCATGGCCTGCACGAGGTCAATCAAAGAAGTCGCCCACAGATCATTTTCAGAATTATCCTTAGGACAATTCCTAAAATCAGGTTTGAAATGCCAGGTGAATAGAGATGCTGCCAATGAGCGTTTGGTCCCAGGCAGCGCCATTCGCCATGGGTGGTATTCACGGGGCACAAGCGCAGGCCGCCCGGCTCGGCCACGGGCATTTGCGGATGAAGGATGCGGGGAGAGGTGGTCCGTACCGCCGCTGCGCTTGCGGGCAGGCTGTTGGACCGGGGTATGGGCTACGGTCTCACCGTGCTGAATGCTTGCAGATGAGGACTCAGGGACCGGGTGTCAGCGCATCGGAAGCCGTGCAGGCGCTGAAGGCCGCCTGCCGGAGGGTGCATGCCTCAAAGATCCAGTCCGAGATAACGCGTGCCCGGCACGGGATTGAAGCTCACCGGCTCTGCATCCGTAAAACCCAGGGACTCATACAGCCGCTGCGCAGCCTGGAACTCGGGCAGCACGTCCAGGCAGATGCGGGTGTAGCCCGCGTGGCGCGCAGCGTCCAGGATGCCTTCCACCAGGCGGCGACCCAGGTTCTCGCCGCGTACCGTGGGGCGCACGTAGACGCGCTTCATTTCGCCTGTCTGCGCATCCACCTGGCGCAGGGCGGCGCAGCCCACGGGCTGGCCGTCTTTCCAGGCCAGCAGCACGCAGCCCTCGGGCGCGGCGTACTTGCCGGGCAGGGCGGCGAACTCGGTCTCGAAGTCCTGGAAGTCCAGGCTCACGGTGGGGCTGGCCACGTACTCCCGGAAGATGCGGACCACGGCGTCGAGGTCTTCGGGAAAGCGGGCGGGGCGGATATCGGTCATGGGTGGCAAGGGGTCAAGCCCTGTTCAAGGGCGCTGCTCAGTTGGAATGAAAGCGCACAAGGATAGGGCAAGACGCCCGGGCCGCCGCCGATCCGCTACAGCATGGACACCACGCCCAAGCACAGGGCATCGTCGTGCGCCAGGCTGGCAACGGGATAGCCCGCAACTCACTCCTTCGGGGGCGCCTGTTCAGGGCGTTCGCACTTGCCGGTTTGCCTGGAGATCTGTGCTCCAGCTTTCAGGCATTTGTCTTTCTCCACATGGTTCAGGATCAGTGGCGCCAGCCACGCTGCCAGCAAGGCAAGCGCCAAGGGCAGCACGCCAAGCACCCACAGCATCCACTTCGCCTCACGCCGGAAATGCCCGGAGATTCCTGCGTTGGGCGATGCGGGATCTTTCATGGCGATGGCACCGCCTCAACTGCACAAGCGCAGATTGGTGCGCGCAGCCTTGAGCATGGGCAGCACCACATCGGCATCGGTGGGTGGATAGGCCTCGCGCAGTTCCTGATCCGTCTTGCCAGCTTCCTCGGCCAGCGGGGCCAGGGTCTGGCGGCAGGCGGCTGCGTCGCCCGAGCGAAGCTGCGCCAGCGCCAGGTCGTTGCGCAGCCAGCCCTTGGTAACCCCGGTCAGCACCTCATCGCAGTCCTGCAGCACCGGCGCCAGCGTGGTCAGCGCCAGGCGGTAGTCCTTGGCGTCGTACGCGCGCTTGAAGTTTCTGCGCGATGCGGCAATGGCCTTGTCCGTGCAGCCGGGTGTGGGCCGAAGGTAATCGCCACCGAACCAGGCCCGCATGCCGCAGAAGTCCCGGCATGCCTCGGCGGTGGCCGTGTCGACCCCGACGCGCTGGCCTGCAGGCGTGAAGTCCACGGCGCAGGCCGAATTCGCCATCCTGGCCCGGCCGTTGGTGATGGTGCCTTCCAGCTCACAGGTATGGCCGTTGGCACCGACGGTCTGGATATGGAACTTGCCATTGGCCCGCACCACCAGATCGCCACCCCCGCCCTTGCGCACATAGGTGCCTGCTGAGGGCGTGGTGATCTGTGCGCAGGCCAGGCCGATGTGGCAGGTGAGGACCAAGGGCGACAGGCGGAGCAGGCAGTTGGTGAGTTGCATGGGCAGGGCTTTGGATTTGCGGCGTGTACGAGGGCGCAGGAATTGCAGCGAGTGTATCGATCAAGGCCGTTTTGCATGGCGGGTTCGTTTGTCTGCGGACGGTACGGCGCAGTGCCCAGCTACAGTGATCCAGAATCTTGCAGCTCACCATGGACACTACAAAGCACATCAATCCAGACCACTATCTGGAAACAGAACAAGGTCGCCTGTTCACCACGGAACGCAGTGCTGCCGCATGGGAGTTGGCGTACCGGGACTTGGACAAAGCACTGTCTGTCAGCTCGCCCGCGACCAAGCTCTATGTGGTGGTGGGGGTGCAAGCTGCAGGCAAGAGCAGCTGGATTCAACAGAACGCCGCAGCGTTGGGTGGTGATGCGGTGTTCTTTGATGCCGCCCTTCCGAAGACGGTGCATCGTGAGCGTGCCATTCAGATCGCCAGATCTCATGGCGTGCCCGTAGTCTGTATTTGGCTCAAAGCCGATTTGCAGACCGCCTTGCGGAGGAACACGCAGCGGCGAGCCGATCACCAAGTGCCGGAGCAGGCCATTCGCAGCGTGTTTGCCATGTTCGAGCCGCCGAGTGAGCAGGAAGGGTTCGCGGTAGTCCATATCGACGACACCGAGCCGGCCCCCCGGGAGCTCCATCCAGCCCATGGGGCAGCGCCAGTTCCCGTCCCTTCAGGATCTCGACCAGCAGATGATTGTGGGCTGGCGAGCTTGCGAGATGGCGTTGGCCGAAGGCGGCCGCTGGGATATGGATGAATCAGGTCGGCAGCGCTGGGTACCTGGCGAAGCAGTCTGGAGCCATCCGCAGGTGCCCTATCTCCAGTTCATCGAGATTTGGATTCAACTGGTGGACGGACGTGTCTGGTCAATGCTTTCCCGTATCGACGATGGCAGCGGTTTTCACGGCCTGTACCTTGTGACTCCAGAGGCGTCTGAGTCGGGTCCCGGCGTGCCTGCATCCATTGGTTACCGTGACCGACTGCTGGCTGAGTTGCCCTTGGGCCTTGTGCGGATAAAAGACATGCGCCGGGATGCAGATGGCTTTGTCGTGGAGATGTGCATGCTCATCGGCCAGAAAGTGGTTCGGTTCCTGTCAGGGGAGGTCTATGAGCGCGGTCAGGGCCTGTTTGAAGTCATAGAGCTTGATGAATCGATACTTGTCCAGATAGAAAGCTAGATGCAGCCAAGCATTGGGCAGCAATCGCTGATGTGCCTTTTGCCGTCGGTATGTCCTGATGTGGAAAGCGCGCAGAGACAGGCTCCTCACAACGCCAGATGCAAAGCCTCCCCCGTCCCCTGCGCAGGCACGGCGCAGCAGATCAGGGCCTCGCCCGCTGGCACGGCGAAGGAGGGTGGCGAGGCATAGGTCACCCCGCCCTGCAGCACACGCGTGCGGCAGTCGCCGCAGCTGCCGCCCCGGCAGCCGAAGGCGGGTTCCAGCCCCCGGGCCTCGGCTACTTCGAGCAGGCTGCCGTTGCCGGGCTTCCAGCGCGCTTCCTTGGCCGAGTCGGCAAAGATGATGCGGACAGGCTGTGTGGCGGGTGCCGGCAGTTCGGCGGCGGGGGCTGCACCGGCCATGGATCGCTTTAGGGCCGAGGGACCGAAGGCTTCTGCGTGGATGCGCTCGTCGGGCACATTGCGTTCGCGCAGGCCGTCATAGGTGGCCTGCATGAAGGCGTCCGGGCCGCAGAGGTAGAAGTCGTAGTCGTCCCAGGGCAGGGTGGCCTTCAACAGGGCCATGTCGATGTGGCCCTCATGGTCGTAGTCGCGGCCGGCCTTTGCCGTGCCGGGCTGGCTGAGCGTTCGCACCCAGTGCACCTCGGCATTGCCGGCCTTCACCAGTTCGGCAATCTCCGTGTCAAAGGCCCGTTCGCTGCGCGTGCGAGCCGCCTGGAACAGCCAGGTGGGCCGCAGGCTGCGGGTGCGCTGGCCTTCGTGGACGATGTGGCGCAGCATGGCCAGCAAGGGCGTGATGCCTATGCCCGCGGCCAGCAGCACGGCGGGGCGGCGCAGGGCCGCATCGGCGGTGAAGCTGCCAGCGGGCGGGCGGGCCTCGACCAGATCGCCGGGCTTCAGGCCATGCAGATGGCTGGACGCACGGCCTTGCTTCTTGACGCTGATGCGCAAGCGCCCGTCCGAAGGCGCCAGCGACAGCGTATAGGTGCGCTGCAGGTGGCTGCCGTCCGCCAGTGTGAGGCGCAGCGGCAGGTGCTGGCCGGCCAGGGGAGCCACAGCGGCCATGCCATCGGCCGGCTCCAGGTAGAGCGAGCGTATGGTGGAACTCTCGTCCACGGCCTGCGCCACCCGGAACGGCCGCCACTGCCGCCCCAGCCGGGCGGCGGCCAGGCGCTGGTTGGCATCGGCCCAGCTTCCGGTCATCTGCAGGTGGGGTGACCAGCCGTCGGCCGCCATGCTCCAGCGCAGCGGCAGGGCGTCGGGCCGGCGCACGATGCGGCGGGGCTTGAAGGTCCACAGGCGCTCGGCGCCCTCGAAGGCGGCGATTTCCGGGGAGTCGAGGATGACGCTGGCCTCGCCCGTCATCTGCAGCATTTCCCCGGTTTCGGAGTCGATGAACAGCAGGCCCGCCTTGGGATTGACCAGTAAGTTGCCCAGGGTCATGAAGAACAGGTTGCCCGAGAAGTCGGGGATGGTCAGCGTTCCATCGGCGTCGATCCGCACAAAGCCCGGCTTGCCGCCACGGTGGGAGACATCGACCTGGCGCGAGCCGTCCCCGCCCTCAACGTAGGACGCCACGTAGAACGTGTCCGCCTGCGCAATCAGCCCCCGCGCGCGCGGGTCCAGCGATGCCAGTTCGACCGCCGGCACCTGCGTGGGCTCGTCCGCAGGCCGGACGAACCGGACGCTGCGGTTCTGGATATAGCGCGGGCAGTTGCCGAAGCTCTGGACCACGCCGATGTCGAAGGCGCCCGTCCCATCAACGCCTGTCTTGCGCCTCACGGTGCCGTTGAGCCGGTTGCGCCGGCGCGTCATGGGGTCCATGCCCAGCAGGCCCACGGCACGGCCGTCTGCCAGGCCCGGCTCGGCCGGGTCGGCCGCATCGTGGCCCACCGCCACATGCAGAGTCGATGGATCGGGAGAGCGCAGGAAGCCCGGCTCGCCGGCCCGTACCGTGGCCCAGGCATCGCCTTGCGCATCCACGCTGCCCAGCACCACGAAATGCAGCAGAGGATAGAACTCGCGGTGCTGGTCCAGCAGGAAGGGGCGCAGGAACTTGCGGCCCGGCATATCCATGCGGCCCACGACGCCAACGCTTTGCTGGATCGCCAGTTCGCCCGCATGCCAGGGCGAGGCGGGGTTTTGCAGGGGTTGCGGTTGCATGGTGCGCTCCTTTGCCGGGGGGTCAGGGGAGGTGTGGCTCAGGCACTCAGGCCCGCAGGCCGGCCGGTGTCTGGGCGAATGCCACGAAGCCCGGCAGCGCCTCGATGCGGCCCAGCCAGGCGCGCACTTCGCGGTAGGGTTGCAGGTCCACATTGCCCTCGGGCGCGCTGGCGATGTAGCTGTACAGGGCCACGTCGGCAATCGTGGGCGTGGCGCCGGTGAGGAAGGGGCGGGTGGTCAATTGCGCCTCGATCTTGCCGAGGATGGCGTGGGCGCGGGCTATCACTTCCTCGGCCTGGAAGGGGGCCTTGAACACCGTGACCAGCCGGGCCGCTGCCGGGCCGAAGGCGATGGGGCCGGCGGCGATGCTCAGCCATTTCTGGATCTCGGCCTCGGCCTGTGCGCCCAGGGGCATCCAGTCCTGGCGGTCCAGCTTGCGCGCCAGGTAGACCAGGATGGCGTTGGAGTCGGCAATCACCGTACCGTTGTCGTCCAGCACCGGCACCTGGCCCAGCGGGTTCAGCGCCAGGAATTCGGGCTTCTTCTGCGCGCCGTTGGCCAGGTCCACGTGGACCAGCTCATGCTCCACGCCCAGCAGGCCGAGGAAGAGGCGGGCGCGATGGGCGTGGCCGGACAGGGGAAAGTGGTAGAGCTTCATTGCGGTTCCTTGGGGTTGGTGAAGGCGCCGGTTGTCGGCGCCACGGGACGTATCCTCCTTCTCCGCCCGCATCTTTAGAATCCCTGGCGGCGGCAAGTCACTCTTGCGGGAACGCGAACAAAGCGCCGGCGCAAACCTGGGCAGTCCTGCGCGGGCCGCCCGCAGCCGGGCAGATACACGACACAGACAAGGCAGGCACAGATGGATCGCTTCCAGTCCATGACGGCATTTCTCGCAGTGGTGGACACAGGCGGCTTCGCCTCGGCTGCACGCCGGCTCAATGTCTCGCCCTCGGTGGTGACGCGGGCCGTCTCCGACCTGGAGGAGCGCCTGGGCGTGCGCCTGCTCACGCGCACCACGCGCTTCGTGCGCGTGACCGAGGCCGGCACCGCCTACGCCGACAGCTGCCGCCGCATCCTGGCCGAGCTGGAAGAGGCCGACGAGCATGCCGCCAGCGCCCACGCCGCACCGCGCGGCCGGCTCACGCTCACGGCGCCGGTCAACTTCGGGCGCATGCACGTGCTGCCCGTGGTGCACGACTACCTGGGCCGGTTTCCCGAGGTGGACGTCAACTGCTGGTTTGTGGACCGCGTGGTCAGCCTGGTGGACGAGGGCGTGGACGTGGCCGTGCGCATCGGCGATCTGCCCGACTCCTCGCTGCAGGCCATCCGCGTGGGCAGCGTGCGACAGGTGCTGTGCGCCTCGCCCGCATACCTGGCCAGCCACGGTGTGCCCCAGCGGCCCGAGGAGCTAGCGCAGCACACCACCATCACCGCATCCGGCCTCACCTCCACGCCCGAATGGCGGTTTCTCGAAGGCGACAAGGCCCTGGCCGTGCGCCTGCAGCCGCGCCTCATGTCCATGACCAACGAGGCTGCGGCGGACTGCGCCCTGGCCGGGCAGGGCATCACGCGCCTGCCGCTCTACCAGATCGCCAAGCCCGTGCAGGAGGGCGCACTGAGCCTGGTGCTTGAGCCCTTCGAGCGGCCACCGTTACCGATTCATGTGGTGCACCGGGAAGGGCGCCATGCCGCGCATCGCGTGCGGGCGTTCATCGATATGGCGGTGGATGCGCTGCGGGTGGCGGCGTTGAGGTGGTAGCGGCCATTGCCGGGAAGCCATCTCCCGCGCATTGCAAACCATGTGCACCAGCGCCGAATCGCTGGATTGCGGCTTTGTCGATCAGGCCGAGGTCAGGCGCAGGGAGGCTACGCAGGTGGCTCGGGAAATGACTCTGGGGTTGGGCGCGTAGGCAAGCATGGCGTTTCTATTGGGAGAATCGGGTTGTTTCTCCCTGCAATAGATAGGCAAATGCCATTTCGCCGGACGGCGGATTCTTCAACTTGAAGCGAGTGACATTCAGAACACCGTGCCAGCCCGGTGGATGTGAATAGCCTTCAATCTCCGTCAATTTGAAAGTCTGCCATTTCCCATGGTTGTGGAATTCGCCTTTCCCGTTGCGAACATGCCAATTGACCTCTCGAACGCGTAGGCACTCGGTGCCATTGGCTGTGTTGTCATTGCATGGCACATGTTGTGCTTCGACTTCCAGAAGAATCGCCTCTCCCTCACTTCCGTACTTGGTTTTTGGAAGGGGTTCGCCTTTCAATTCCCAGCGGCTGCCATCGGCAAAGCGCAGTTGCAGATGGGGCGGTGCGTTGGCGATTGCCGTTGTCAATGTGTAGTGAAATTTCCTTGACAGCAAGTCACTTGCCCATTTTTGCAGCTCCATCAATGGCTCGGGACACCCGGCCATCGTGTAGATGCCGGGCTTGATCTGGAGGCTTCCATCGGCATCCATCTCATATTTCCAGTTCATGGAATTGCATATCTGTGTGCCGAAATCTCCATCTTTGGAGAACCACAGCTTTATTGAGGGGCTGTCTGGTGTTTTCCAATTGTTTTTCTCTTTGCCTACGGCATCGAAAGCCTGCTGCAGGTTCCACTCGTAGGCAGATAAATACTCCGCGTCCTTGTTTTGATGCGGTAGCGCACTTTGGCTGGCAATGTGTTCCATGCCGTGGCTTGCAGTGGACAAAAGTATGGCTGCCAGGAATTGAAGAAAAGCTTTCAATTGAAGCCCTCAAGGTGGTGACCAGAGAACCCGCTATCGCAGGGAAGATGCCTCGACCCAGATCGTCTGCCCCGGATCGTGCTCCTCAATGGTGGACACGGCATCGTCGATCAAAACGCGGTCCTCCAGCGAGTAGGCAAAGCGGCTGAGGTTGGACCATTGTCGGGCGGCGTAGTCGGCCTCGGAAATCGCGTCGCTGCCGCACCAGATGGCGTCGCTTTCGGTGGCGGCGCGAAGTGCCTGTGCCAAGCCGGTAGGTGTGATCGCCAAGAAGATCATGGGCATGTGGTCCGGGTGTTGATGATGGACAGTTTGCCTTGGATGGCCCGGCGGGTGGGCCTGCCTGGATCAAACAAAACTAGAATGATAGTCATTCTCGTTGTCGATTTCTCACCTCCCTCCGGCCATGCCCACCCCTTCCGCCTCCTGGACCGCTGCGCGCTGGCACCAGCTTTTCTGTGCCTGCCAGCAGCAGCTGGTGTCCTATCTGGTGGGCAAGACCGGCAGCCGTGACGAGGCGCAGGAACTGGCCCAGGAAACCTGGCTGCGCCTGGCCGATGCGCCGCCGCAACTGCCCGATGGCAGCTCGCCCACGCTCGAAGCCGCGCGGGCCTACCTGTTTGCCACGGCCAAGCATCTGGCGATAGACAGGCTGCGCCAGCGCGGTGCGCAGCAGCGCTGCATGGACGACTGGGCGCATTTGCAGCCCGAGGCCGAAGGCGATGTGGCCGACCGCGCCATGTACCGGCAGGCACTGGCCGTGGTGGAGCGCACGATTGCAGACCTGCCCGAGCGCATGCAGGCCGCCTTGCTGGCCCACCGCCTGCATGGCGAGCGGCAGGCCGACATCGCCCAGCGCCTGCAGGTCTCCCTGAACACCGTGGAGCGTGACCTGATGCAGGCCGACGCCTGCCTGGAAGCCGCCTTGCTGCGCTGGCGCGGCGGGGTGGAGGCGGGCTTGCAGGCCTCTTCCAGAAAGCGGCGGCGGCGTGCCCTGGGTGCACTGCTGGGCGTGGCCGGCATGGCCAGCGCGGCCTGGCCCGCCTGGCAGATGTGGAGCCGCCGCGTGCTGTGGCAAGGTGAACTGGCCAGCGCCACGGGCGTGCAGCGCAGCCTGGAACTGCCCGATGGCAGCGTGCTGCGCGTGGACGCCGCCAGCCGCGTGGCGCTGACCTACCGTGCCGACCTGCGACAGGCGCAGCTGCTGGAAGGCGCCGCCTTCTTTGCCGTGGCGCGCGATGCGGCACGGCCCTTTGTGGTGGAGGCCGGCCCCTTGCGCGTGACCGTGCTGGGCACGCGCTTTGGCGTGGAACTGGAGCCCGATGCGGTGCGCGTGCAGGTGGAGTCGGGCCAGGTGCGGGTGGAGCATGCGGCCACCGGACGCAGCCAGTTGCTGCAGGACAGCCAGTCGCTGCGCATTCCCCTGGACGGCGGGGCAGGAGATGCAGACGGCGCTGCCTGGCAGCCGCAGCTCCAGCAACGGCCCGCGGCCTGGCGCGAGGGCGAGCTGGTCTTCGAGCAGGAACCGCTGGGCCGCGTCGTCCACCGTCTGGGCCGCTACACGCGGCGCCGCCTGGTGGTGGAGGAGGGCGCGGCGCAACTGGCCATCAGCGGCCATGTGCGCATTGCCCAGACCGAGCGCTGGCTGCGCGGGCTGCCGCAGTTCGCCCCGGTGCAGGTCAGCGTGCTGGACGACGGCGGCCTGCGGATTGCGCGGCGCGGCGGGCGCGCGGAGCCGTGAAGTTTTTTTCAGGGTTTTTGGGAGTGACTCGTATTTGCATATGAAAGGCCGGGCGCCCTGCCTGTGCCGGCGATTCGCAATGAGCCTGTCTTCCAGAAAGTCCTTATGTCCGCTCCCAAGTCCTCCCGATTCCCATTCCGCCTCCGTCTCCGCCGCACAGCGGTTTTTCATGCATGTGCAGGCCTGGTGCTGGGCCTGCAACTGCAGTTGGCCGCTGCGCAATCGGTGTCCTTCGACGTGCCGGCCCAGCCGCTGGCCCAGGCGCTGAGCCAGTTTGCGCGCCAGGCGGGGCTGCAGCTCACCTACTCCTCCGAACTGGTGCAGGGCCGGCAGGCCCCGGCGCTCAACGGCAGCCACGATGTGCGCCAGGGCCTGGCGGCATTGCTGCAGGGCAGCGGCCTGCAGGGGCGCATCGAGGGCGGCACGCTGACCCTGCTTCCCGCTGCGGCCAACGCGCCTGAGAACGCGCACCGCCTGTCCGAGATCACCGTCACGGCCGGCGACCAGTATGTGAGCCTGCTGCCCGCGCCCTACGCCGGCGGGCAGGTGGCCAAGGGCGTGCGCCTGGGCGTGCTGGGCAATACCGGCAACATGCAGGCGCCGTTCAGCACCACCAGCTACACGTCCGAGGCCGTGCGCAACCAGCAGGCCGGCACCATTGCCGAGGCGGTGAACCGCGACCCTTCCGTGCGCTACACCGTGCTGCCGGGCGGCAACGTGGACAACCTCTATATCCGGGGCTTTCCGATCTGGGAGGGCAACTCGGGCGAGATCGCCTTTGACGGCATCTACGGCATTGCCCCCAACTACCGCGTGCGCACCGAGTACGTGGACCGCATCGAGGTGGTCAAGGGGCCCGGCGCGCTGCTGTTCGGCATGTCGCCCAACGGCTCGGTGGGCGGCGTGATCAACATCGCTCCCAAGCGCGCCAATGAAGATGTGGCGCGGCTGACCACGGGCTGGACTTCGGACAGCCTCTGGCGCGCCCACGCCGACGTGGGCCGGCGCTTTGGCGACGAGGCCCAGTACGGCATCCGTGTGAACGCCAGCAAGTACGGCGGCGATACGTCCATGGACCATCAAAGCACCGACGGCCATGTGCTGGCCGTGGCGCTGGACTACGAGGTGGAGCGCTTCCGTGCCACGCTGGACCTGCTCTCGCAGGACGAGCGCATCGACGGCGTGGGCCGGCCCATCATGCCCACGGGGCTCACCTCCATGCCTGCTGCGCCGGATGGCCGGCGCAACGTGACCCAGCCCTGGGAATGGTCCAAGAACCGCGAGCGCGCCGTGCTGCTGCGCACCGAACTGGACCTCACGCAGCAGCTCACGCTGTTCGCCAACATCGGCCAGTCGCGCGCCGATGTGGACCGCATCTACGACTCGGCCCCGCGCCTGACCAGTGCGGCGGGCGCCACCAGCATCACGCCCACCTACGCGGTGTTCGACGTGGACCGCAGCACCATCGACGCGGGCCTGCGCTCGCGCTTTGCGCTGGCCGGTGTCAAGCATTCGGTCACGCTGCAGCTGGCCAGCTACCGCGAGGATTTTCACCGCGCGCTGCAGGCGGGCTCCACTGTGGTGTCCAACATCTATGCGCCCATTGCCCACGCGCCGCAGAGCATTGCGCGGCCTTCGGCCATTCCGCGCATCCATGACAACCGCAACACCAGCCTGGCACTGGTGGATACGCTCTCGCTGCTGCAGGACAGGCTGCAACTGTCGCTGGGCCTGCGCCACCAGGCCATCAAGTCCACCAACTACAACGTGCTCACGGGCGGCACCGCCAATGTCTACGACGAGAGCGTGACCACGCCCGCCGTGGGCGTGGTCTGGCGCCAGGCGCCCGACTGGAGCCTCTACGCCAACTACATCGAAGGCCTGAGCAAGGGCGACATCGCGCCGCCCGCGGCCAGCAACTACGGCGAGGTGCTTCGCCCCTACAAGAGCCGCCAGTACGAAGTGGGCAGCAAGTACGACTTCGGCAGCTTCATGGCCACGGCCGCCCTGTTCAGCATTGAAAAACCCAGCGGCGGCCTGGACCAGGGCGTCTACAAGACCAACGGCGAGCAGCGCAACCTGGGCATGGAGCTGTATGCCTACGGCGAGGCCGCGCGCGGCCTGCGCCTGCTCGGTGGCGTGACCTGGCTCAAGCCCGAGATCACGCGCTCGGCCACGCCTGCGCTGGTGGGCAACCGGCCCATCGGCACCTCGCGCCTGCTGGCCAACCTGGGCGTGGAATGGGATGTGCCCGCTCTTGAAGGCCTGACCCTGGTCGGCGACCTGGCCTACACCGGCGCCCAGTTCGTGGACCAGGCCAACCGCCTGCGCATCCCGGGCTGGACACGCACCGATCTGGGCCTGCGCTATGCCACCCGCATCGCAGGCCGCAAGACCACGCTGCGCGCCACGGTGCAGAACGTGGCCGACCGCAAGGCCTGGGCCGGTGTCACGTCCTGGGGCGCCGTCTCGCCGATGATTCCGCGCACCTTCGTGGTATCGGCTTCGGTGGATTTCTGAGGCATTTCTGAGGCACCTGGCGGCCTAGGCGCCTTCCGTAGCCGAACGAATGGCGGCGCTCTGCGCCGCAGGGGCTGCCTGGCCGTCACGCGCTGCGGCTTTGCGTGCCGGCAGCCATCGGCAGGCAGCCAACGCCGCCAGAACCGCCAGCGCCGCGCAGCCGAAGATGGCCTGCAGCCCGTGGCCCAGCGCGGCGGTGACGGCATCGGCGTGTGCTGCCAGGGGACTGGCCGCAGCCAGCTCCTGTTTCATCAAATGGCTGAGCAGGGCTGCCAGCAAGGCCACGCCGGCGGCGCCGCCCAGGCTGCGCAGCATGACGGGTGCCGCCGTGGCAATGCCCAGGTGCCGGGCCGGCGACACACGCTGCGCCACCACGGTGATGATGGGAAACATCAGCCCCAGTCCCAGGCCCAGCGGCAGCAGTCCTGCGGACAGGGCCAGCGGCGCCTGCGGCAGCCAGTGCAAGGCCGCGGTGATCAGTCCGAACGACAGCAGCATCAGCACGCAGGCCACCCGGGCGAGCGACGCGGCTGGCGTCTGGGCGCGCAGGCGCCGGCCGCTGCCAATGGCCCCTGCGGTGATGCCGGCCATCAGCGGCGCCAAGTGCCAAGCGGAACCGGTAGGCGACAGGTGCAGGCCGATCTGCAGATACTGCGGAAGGAAGACAACGGCCGCATACAGCGCAACGCCCGTGGACAGGGCCAGGAAACTGACCGCCGCGTAGGCCGGGTGGGCAAACAGCGACAGGGGCAGCAGCGGATGGGTGGCGCGGCGCTGGCGCACGAAGAATGCCAGGGCGAACTTGGCGCCCAGGGCCAGCAACACCCACAGCGACAGCTGCTCGGGTAGATTCAGATGGCTGTGCTGGGTGGCCAGCAGCAGGCTGACCAGGGCTGCGGCCAGCAACACGGCACCCAGCCAGTCGATGCGCTGGCGGGGCCGGGGCTCGGCGGCAGCCTCCGGCGCAGCCGCCCTGGCGGGCAGCGCCCATGCCAGCACTCCCCAGGCCAGCCCTGCGAGCGGCACATTCAGCCAGAACGCCCAGTGCCAGGACAGATGCTCCACCAGCGCCCCGCCCAGCAGCGGGCCGACCATGGTCGATACGCCATAGGCGGCGCCCAGCAGGCCCTGGTAGCGGGCTCGTTGTTCAGGCGCAAACAGGTCGGCAAGGGTCAGCATCGTCAGCGTCATGAGCCCGCCGCCGCCCGCGCCCTGCAGGGCACGCGCCAACACCAGCTGCTGCAAGTCATGGCTTGCGCCACAGGCCAGGGAGCCGGCCAGGAACAGGCCGATGGCCAGCAGCAGCATGGGCTTTCTGCCCAGCACATCGGCCAGCCGCCCGTACAGCGCAATCACCACGGTGGCCGCCAGCAGATAGGCCGAGAACACCCAGGCCAGCGGCCAATGGCCCGGCAGTTCGCGGGCCATCACGGGCAGGGCGGTCGAAAGAATGGTCTGGTCCAGGGCCGCGAGGACGAGCGTCAGCACGAGCATTGCGAAGCAAAGCCGGGGCAGGTTCCGCCGACCGGGCGGGGAAGTCAGCGAGGTTGTGGGCGTGGGCGTCATGGGCGTGCAGCGGCGAGGGCTTGGGTTGAGGCAACGGCCGCCAGTGTCGGGAGCGGTGTGGGTTTTGTACAGTGCAATGTATTGAACGTATGATTTCGCATGGCGAACACATACGACCTCAACCTGCTGATTGCACTGGATGCCTTGCTCAGCACGGGCAGCGTGACGCAGGCGGCCGGGCGCATGCACCTGAGCACTCCCGCCATGAGCCATACGCTGGCACGCATCAGGGAGGCGTTTGGTGATCCCATCCTGGTGCGTGCGGGCCGTAGCCTCGTGCCCACGCCGCGCGCCCTGGCCCTGGCGGAGCCGGTGCGCGCGCTGCTGGCCCAGGCGCGGGCGCTGCAGGACCCTGTCGATGCGGGAGGACTGGCGGGCCTGCGCCGCCGCTTCGTGGTGCGGGCGCCCGAAGGCATTGCCGTCGTCTTCGGTGGCAGCCTGTCGCGTGCGCTGGAGGCGGAAATGCCGCTGGCCAGCCTGCAGTTCCTGCCCGAAACCCATGCCGACCCCGGGGCCCTGCGCGAAGGCCGCATCGACCTGGATGTGGGCAGCTTTCGCAGCATGGACCCGGAAACCGAGAGCCTGGTGATATCGGAGCAGACCCTGGTGGGCGTCGTGCGCGCCGGCCATCCCCTGTTGAAGTCCGCCAGAAAGTCGCAAAGGCTGAGCGCCGCGCAGTTCGCCGCCGCGCGCCACGTCGGCATCACCCAGCGCCCGGGTGAAAGCTCGCCCGTGGACGCTGCCCTGGAGGCGCTGGGCCTGCAGCGGCAACTGGCGCTGCTGGTGCCCAGTTCGTTCTCGGCCCTGATTGCGGCTTCCCGCACCGACCTGGTGGCCTGCGTGCCGACACGCACGGCGCATGGCATGGCCGCATCGCTGGGGCTGGTGGTGTTTGCCTTGCCCATCGACGTGCAGGTGCAGCCCATGCGCATGGCCTGGCATCCGCGCCATCAGGCGGATCCCGCGCATCAATGGTTGCGCGACTGCATTCAACGGCAGCTCGATGATCCGCAATGGATCAGGCCTTCCGTGGCATCGCTGACGGATGGGGCCGGCAGAGGGGTTACCTGAGCCGCACCGTGGCGGGAGCGGCCCGGTTCTCCCACCATCGGTCTATGCTCGCGGCATGAACGCAAGCAAGACCCTGCTGATCGTCTACCACTCCATGACCGGCGGCACCCGCCAGATGGCCGAGGCCGCGCGCGACGGCGCAGCGGCCGAAGGCCAGGGCGTGCAGGTGCGCCTGCTGCATGCCTCCGAGGCCGGCCCCGACGATGTGCTGTCCGCCGACGGCTACCTCTTCGCCACCCCGGAAAACCTGGCCGCCATCAGCGGCCAGCTCAAGGACTTCTTCGACCGCAGCTACTACGCGGCGCTGGATCACCTCAATGGCCGGCCCTATGCCAGCCTCATCTGCGCGGGCAGCGACGGCCAGAACGCCGCCCGCCAGATCGCCCGCATCGCCACCGGCTGGCGCCTCAAGCCCGTGGCCGAGCCCCTGATCATCTGCACCCACGCCCAGACCACCGAAGCCATCCTGGCGCCCAAGCGGATTGCCGCAGCTGAGCTGGAGAAGTGCCGGGCGTTGGGGGAGGCGATGGGGGCCGGGCTGGCGCTGGGGGTCTTTTGAGGGCTGCCAGCATCTTGGGCGGCCTACATTTCTTGGTGGCCCGGTCGCCCGGTGTGGCTCAGCCGAACAGGCGCGACCAGAATCCGCCTTTTCCACCCACCTGCTGACGGGCTCCCTGCATGTGAGCGCGTATGCCGAGCAGCTGGGCATTGTCCGGATCGTGGCGCAGGGCGATCTCGACCAGTTCAGGCTGAAGGTGCGAGGCCTTGAGCTGGCCCAGGGCCCTGAGGGCGGTGACCTTGTGCGCATGAACGAAGCTCATGCTGCGAACTTCCCATTGCGCTTGCTGTTGCTGCGGCGAAAGCTGCGCATAGCGGCGCTCGGCTTCGGCCACGATGTCGAGGACGTCCTGGTGGTGGCTGGTCTCGTTGAGATAGGCGCATGCGGTCTGCGCGCAGTCCAGATACAGGCCGGTATCAAGCGCGTAGTCCTCCATCAGCAGCAGTGACAGGTCGGTGGCTTGCTTGCGGTTCCCCAGTTGCCGATAGGCATGGCGCAGGTTTTCCAGCAGGGCCTGGAAACAGGTCTGCTGCAGCCCGGCTTCGAGGACGGCGGCCGCCTGCTCGAACTGTTCCTGCGCGTTGTACAGCACGCCCAGGTTGTTGCAGCACATGGCATAGGTGTGGATGTCCAGCGCGGCGGGCGCGGCCTCCTGGCCGTTTGCCGGCGTGCCGGCGCTGGTGAAGCGCTCCAGACAGCGTTCGTAGAGTGTGGTCTGCAGGCGCTCGATTTCCTGCAGGGCCGCTGCATCCGTGTCGGGGCGCTTCCACTTGCCCACGGTCACGCCGGCCGTGTAGTAGTCGGGTGCCGCCGGGCTATCAGCCAACTCGGGATAGGAAAAGATGCTGCGCCAGGGCACGGCATGCTCCATCTCGAAAATGCGGGCTTGCAAGTCCACCTGAGGCTGCAAGGCATGAGACTTGCGGTAGGCGGCCAGCGCGGGCTCGGGTTCGTCCAGCCAATAGTGGGCACTGCCCAAATAGCGGTGTCCATAGGCATTGCCTGGTGACATTGCCAGTGCGCGCTGCGCCCATTCGCCGACTTGGCGCAATGCCGCACTGCGGTCCTCGGTGAATTGGTCACTGGAATCGAGATACACCAGGCACAGCATCAGCCATGACCATTCGCTACCCTGGCCTGATTCGGCAGTGGCCTGAATGCTGGTCAAGAGGCTGGCAATCGCTTCGTTGTCCAGATGGCTGAAAACCGTGGTGCCGGACCATAGCGCATGCATGCGCGCGTGGTCGCCCTGGCTGAAGGAATGCATTCCTTGGGAAATCAGTCGGTCCATGGTCTGTTGGGAATATTGTGGGAGGCGCCATCGTATCCGCTGTGTTTGACAGGAGGATGGGGCATCACTCAATCGGAGTGATTAGACGCCTTTGTAGACAATGTCTGAACAACAGGTCAAAGCCCCGTCAACTGCGGCAATGCCTTCTCGCAGGCCTTGCGGCACAGGTAGCGCAGGTCCTGTTCACCATCTTCACTGCGCAGGTAGCCGGCACCGGCGGCGTTGATGTTCCATTCATAGACTTTGCCCGAGCGCAGCAGCCGTCCGCTGAAACTGCAGGGCAGGATGATGGATTCCTCATGGAAGCTGCCAGCCGAGACTTGCTTTGCCGTCGCGAAATAGCGGGCCACGTCGGCGGCGTCCAGGCTGACTTTCTCGCATCCCATGGTCTCGCCCGTACCCACGGAACGGGTGACCGGGCCGATGACGGAAATGGGTGCCGCCTTGGCCACGTGTTTGGGCGTGGATGTGGAAGTAGATGAGGCCTGCAGCGGCGCATGCAGGCACAGCATCACGGCAGCCCAGGCGGCAATGCGCAGGCTGCGAAAGGGATTGTTGAAAAGCTGGCTGGATGGCATGGCTCAGGCTCCCGTGAAGATGTAGCGCAGCAATTGGGCGCCTTCGGTCGCCTCCTTGCGGGCAATGGCACCGTGGGAGTAGACATCGGACAGAAGCTTGAGCTTGTAGTGGTCCACCAATTGCTGGGTCAGCCATTTGGTCTGGAACAGCTGCGATTGGGTGGGCGCCTCGTAGTCCTTGGTCGACGGCAGGAAACGGCCCACTACCTCGATGCCCACGGAGTCGCTGTTGGCCGGATAACGCAACGGATAGGCCTTTGTGTTCTCGTGCGATGACACATTCTTGGCCCGCTTGCTGAAGCTCAGGCCCTTTTGGTGCAGCAGGGCATTGATGTTCTTGAGTTCCGTGGGATCGCAGGTGCTCTCGTTGACGCAGCGCGGCTGAAGAATTCCCACATGCCAGCAGATCTTTTCCAGACTGGCGGTTTGGTAGATCTTCCCGTCCTTCTCGATCAGAAAGTGCGCCCCCGTCTTTTGGCCGCTCTTGTAGGCATTGAGCACGCTGGCGGCCGTGGACGAGTCAGTGCGGTGCAGCACGATGGATGTGACGGACAGCAAGGCGCCGTGCTCTATGGACGGATAGGTCTTGACTTCGACGCTTTTGTCTACCATCAATCCTTTTTCGATAGTGGCCAATTATTTCTCCCTCTGTATTCCGGCTGAATGAATGCGAATGGCGGAAAGCCGGGAGAGCATACGGGCGGAAAGGGGAAAAATAATTCGAAATGTACTGTGCACCTCTTTATTGGAAATATCTTGAAACAATTGGGTGGAGTTCATGAAGGATGTATGAATTCCAGAAATCTCCGGAATTCACAGGGGCTCAATGGCGGCGCAATGCAATGCCTGCGCGATGGCCCACGACTGCAACGAGGATGAAGCCCATTCCCGCCCACTGTGCGGCTGACGGCACGGCGCCAAACCAGACCAGGTCCACCAGCAAGGCCATGGCGGGGTAGACGAAGGACAGTGCCGCAATGGCCGGCGCCGGCAGCCGCTGGAATGCGGCATACATCACCGTGTACATGAAGGCCGTATGGACCAGTCCCAGGGTCAGCACCATGGAGGCGGCCCGCGCTGACAGCAATTGAGGGCTGGCTGCTGCGATATGGGTGAGCAGGGGCAGGGCCCACAGGCTCAGCACCAGTCCGCCCGCCAGCATCTGCAGCATGGCGATCTGGGCCGAGGGCATGTGGCCCAGGCGGCGCGTGGCCACCGTGGTGCCTGCGTAGAGTGCGGCGGCCAGCAGGGCCAGGGCCACGCCGACCCACGCGCCTGTTCCAGCATGCGATGCATCCATGCCATCCAGCCCGACCAGGCCGCTGCTCAGTGCCACCCCCAGCAGGGCCAGCAGCAGCCATGGCAGCTTGCGGCGTTCAACGGGCTCGCCCTGCAGGGCCGACAGAGCCAGCAGCATGAAGGGCTGCACGTGGTAGACCACGGTGGCCACGGCGATGGAGCTGTAGTGGTAGGCGCTGAAGAGGGCGACCCAGTTCAATACCAGGGCGATGCCGCCGCCGGCCAGCCACAGCCATTCACGGCCTTGAGGGGCGACCCATTCGCGCCGCCAGGCCAGCCACAGGCCCAGGCCCAGTGCGCCCAGCACGCAGCGGGCGAATACGACCAGCAGCGGCGGCAGCGCGCTTTCCACGACGAGCAGGCCAATGGTGCCCGACAGCGCCATGGCCAGCAGCATGCGCCAGGTGCCGCCCTGGCTGGTTCGGGGCCGTGTGGGTGAGGTTGCAGAGGTGAGGCTGGGGCTGTGGGACATGGTGTCGATTCCTGGGCGCGCTTCGGTATGGAGCGCATGGCCGTATCTTGCGGACCTTGCAATCAATCAACAATCCGCCAGTCATTCAAATTAATATTGCTTTCCATGCAACAAAGACCGGAGTAGCGCCTTGCCCGATACCGCCATGCCCCTGGATGAAATGCTGGTCTTCGCCCGCGTGGTGGAGCACCAGAGCTTTGCGGGAGCGGCCCGGCAGCTGGGGCTGACGACCTCGGCCGTGAGCCGCAGCGTGGGGCGGCTGGAGGCGCATTTCGGGCTGCGGTTGCTGCAGCGCACCACGCGCTCGCTGTCGCTGACCGAAGCGGGAGCCGAGATCCACCAGGCCTGCCTTCGGCTGGTGGCGGATGCCCAGGCCGTGCAGGCGCTGGCCGGCCAGCTGCGCCAGCAGCCGCGCGGGCTGCTGAAGATCAGCGCGCCGGCCGTGCTGGGCGATCTCTGGCTGTCACCACTGCTGCCGGGCTTTTGCGCGCGCTGGCCCGAGGTTCAGGTGCAGGTGGACATGACGGACCGCATGGTGGACCTGGTGGCCGAGGGGCTGGACCTGGGCCTGCGCATCAGCATGCCGGGCCAGATCGCGCCGGGGCTGGTGGCGCGGCCGCTCAAGACCATCCGCTATGTGCTGGTGGCCACGCCCGGCTATCTGGCGCGGCATGCGCAGATCACGGAGCCCGGGCAACTGCTGGCGCATCCCTTCATCAGCCTGGGCTACGGGCAGTTCCAGAACGAGGTGGAGTTGCGCCCGCTCCACCCTGCGGCCGCGTCCGCCACGCGTCTGCTGGTGAATACGCCCATCACCATTGCCAGCAGCCTGGGCATCATCCACGCGCTGCAGCAGGGGCCGGGCATTGGCGTGGTGGCCGACTTTGCCGCGCAGGCGGCGCTGCAGGCCGGGCAACTGGCACCCGTTCTGCCGGGCTGGGCGCTGTGCGGCAAGTACGCGCCGCGCGTGGTGCATGCGGTCTATGCGCCCACGCGCCATGTGCCGCTGAAGCTGCGGGCGCTGATCGACTACCTGGTCGAGGTGGAGGGTGAGGGCGCCACGGCCTCCACCACCTAACCCATGCGCCTTCGCAGCGCCGCGCTGGCCCAGTCCACTGCCACGGACAGCGCCAGCATGGCGATGATGACGGTGCTGGCCTGGGCATAGTGGAACAGCGACAGCTCGAAGTACAGCAGCTGCCCCAGCCCGCCCGCGCCCACGAAGCCCAGGATGGCGGCCATGCGGATGTTCATCTCCCAGCGGTACAGCGTGTAGGCCAGCAACTGCGGCGCGGCGCCGGGCAGCGTCGCGTAGAGGAAGGCCATGGTGCGGCCGCTGCCGGACAGGCGCAGCGCTTGGGTGGGGGCGGCGGGCTGGTTCTGCAGGGCCTCGGCATACAGGCGCCCCAGCACGCCCGCCGTGTGCAGCGCCAGCGCCAGCGCGCCTGCGAACGGGCCCAGGCCCACGGCCAGGGCGGTGATGGTGGCCCAGACCAGCTCGGGCACGGAGCGCAGCACGTTGAGCACCAGGCTCCAGGGAGCGCGCCAGCGCGGCAGTGCCAGCAGCAGGCCCAGCACGGCCGCCAGCAGGGTGCCGACCACGGAGATGGCCAGCGTCTCCCACACGCCCACGGCCACCTTGCGCAGCCATTCGGCGCTGGTGTCGGGCGGGAAGAAGCTGATGACGAACTCCAGCATGGACCGGCCCGCCGCGCCCGTGAACAGCGAGGGCAGGTCCATCTCCAGCATGGCAAAGCTGGCGGCCACGCTCAGCGCCAGGGCGGCGCAGGTGAGGGCGCTGCGCCAGCCCCAGGCGCTGGCACGCGCGGCAGGTGGCGTGTCCAGCGCGCGGCGCAGGCCGCGCGAGAGCAGGTCGGCGCCCCAGACCAGCAGCATGAAGGTCAGCAAGATGGTGGAGGCCTCGCCGCCGTTGAGCATCTTCATGGCCTGGTCCATGAGTTGGCCCAGGCCGCCCGCGCCCACAAAGCCCATGACCACCGAGGCGCGTATGGCGCACTCCCAGCGGTAGACGGTGTACGAGGTCAGTTCGCGCGCGGCCTGGGGCAGCAGGCCGTAGAGCATGGCCAGCGGCCGGCGCGCGCCGGCCTGCGCCAGGGCACGCGCGGGAGCGGGGTCGGCCGACTCCAGGATTTCCGCATAGACCTTGGCCAGCATGCCGCCATAGGTCAGTCCCAGGGCCAGCACGCCAGCGGCCGGCCCCAGGCCGAAGACGCGTACGAAGACCAGGGCCCAGACCAGCTCGGGCACGCCGCGCAGGATGGTGAGCAGGCCGCGCGTGACGGGATTGAGCGCCCGCCGCTCGCGCGCGGCGCCCGTGACCAAGTAGGCCAGCGGCAAGGCCAGCACAAAGGCCAGGGCCATGCCGGCCGTGGCAATGGCCAGGGTCTCCAGCGTGGCGCGGCCCAGGTAGCCGAGGAAGTCGCGCCCGGTCTCGGGCGGCAGAAAGGTGGCCAGAAAGCGGCCTATGACCTGCAGGTTGCCGGGATCGAACAGCGCACCCAGGCTGAAGCCCGCGCCCTGGGACAGCGGCCACAGAACGACGGCGGCCAGCACCAGGGCGCCGAGGCGGCGGGGCGCGGCGGGGTCACGCAGCGCGTGCAGATCGGAACTCAACGGCATGCGGATGCGGACAGCGGTGCGGCAAAGGCGGCGGGCGCGGGTGTCCACGCAGGGCGGGAGGGATCATCGCCAGGATGCTCGGACCCATACAGCGCACGCAGGTGTTCCTGCGTGACTTCAGCCGCCGGCAGGTCGAAGGCGATGGCGCCATCGCGGATGCCCACGATGCGCGCAAAGCAGGCCAGCGCCAGGTCCACGGCATGCAGGCTGGCGACCAGGGTGGCGCCGCGCGCGGCGGCTTCGTGCACCAGCAGTTGCACGGTGGACAGGGCCAGGGCCGGGTCCAGTGCGGCCACGGGCTCGTCGGCCAGGATGAGCTCGGCCTGCTGGTAGAGCACGCGGGCAATGCCCACGCGCTGCAGCTGCCCGCCAGAGAGCTGGTCGCAGCGCGCGAACAGCTTGTCTGCCAGCTGCACGCGGGCCAGGGCCTCGCGCGCGCCGGCGGTGTCCTGTGGGTACAGCAGCGAGGCCAGCGCCTTCCAGGCCGGCCACCGGCCCAGCCTCCCGGCCAGCACGGCCGTGACCACGCGCTGGCGCGGCGGTATGGGCGGCGCCTGGTGCACCGTGCCGATGCGCGCGCGCAGCAGCCGGGGAGCCCCCGCGCTGGATGCAGGCACCTCGTCGCCCAGCACGCTGCGCCGGCCCTGGCTGGGCGCCAGCGCCGTGCCGATCACGGACAGCAGCGTGGTCTTGCCCGCGCCCGAGGGGCCGATCAGCGCAATGGCCTCGCCCTGGCGTGCGGCCAGCGTCACGCCGCGCAGCGCAATGCCGCCGCCGGCGTGGGTCAGGCCCACGCCTTGCAGTTCAAAGCTCATGGATTGCGCCTGCCGCGGCTTACTTGAGCAGGCCGGCCGACTTGGCGGCAGCCTCGATGCCTTCGTAGTTCGAGGCCTGGGTGGGCACGAAGCGCGCGGCGCGCTGCAGCTCCAGGATGGCCTTGTGCTCGGGCTTGGCCGGGTCCAGCGCCAGGAAGGCGTCGGTCAGCTTCTTGACCAGGGCCGGGTCCAGATCGCCGCGCACGGTCCAGTTGTAGTCGAAGTAGGGCGGCGTGGTGGCGAACACGCGCACCTTGCTGGTATCGACCTTCTTGGTCTCCACCAGCTTGTCCCAGACCGATGCGTTGAGCACGCCGGCCTCGGCCTTGCCCGCGGCCACGAAGGCCACGGTGGCGTCATGCGCGCCGGAGAAGGCCACGGTCTTGAAGTCCTTCTCGGGGTTGATGCCGTCCTGCTGCAGGAAAAAGCGCGGCATCAGGCTGCCCGAGGTGGACGAGGGTGCGCCAAAGGCAAAGCTCTTGCCCTTGAGGTCGGCCAGGGTCTTGATGGCGGGGTTGGCCGTGATGAACTTGGAGGTGAACTTGGCGTCTTCCTCGCGCTGCACGATGGGGATGGCCGTGCCGTTGGTGCGGATCTTGGCCTGCACGAAGGTGAAGCCGCCCAGCCAGGCCAGGTCCAGCTTGCGCGTGGCCAGCGACTCGACCACGGCGGCGTAGTCGGTCACGGGCGTGAACACCACCTTCATGCCGGTCTGGGCCGAGAGGTACTTGCCCAGCGGCTCGAACTTGCGCTGCAGCTCGGTGGGAGCTTCATCCGGGATGGCGGAGACGCGCAGCACGGCGGGTTCGGCGGCCAGCGCGGGCAGGCTGGACAGGGTGGAGGCGGCCAGCACGCAGGCAGCCGCCTGGCGCAGCGCCGAGCGGCGCGCAGGAATGTGGTTCATGGATGGGCTCCGTTCAATCAGCCACCGCCGTCCGGATACACGGCGATTTAATGGGCGCCCGGGATGACCGGGCGCCGAAGGTACAAGGGCGGTACACCGACCGCTGAGGCTGCATTGTAGGGAGCGGGCTTTTCCGTTGGGGACGTCAGGCATGAGCGCCGGACCTGCGGGCACAGCGCTGCCGCCGATCTTTTTCCTGCGTGCGCTGCGTTTGTGCACCGCCTGGGGCCTTGCCTGGCGGGGACTTGAACATGCGTTGCACCAAAACATCCAAGATTGGTCTGACCAATAAACATCGTGGTGCATTATCTGCACTCTTTTAGGTGTTTACCCTGTTCATCTGCTCACTTGAAAGCTCTGAGAATCGCACCACTTCGCGCAATGGTCTGAATTTTGGCTTGATTGGTTGGACCAATTTACCAATGGCCCACAAGGCGCCAGCGCGGGGAACACTCCCGGTCACCGTTGCGGCCAGCCAGCAGACATCCTGTGCGGATCGCACCGCATGCCAACGCTGCAACGAGAGGGAGTGGCCGACAAGGGGCGCTTACCGCGCCCTCCCCATCATCTAGAGACACGGTCATGCAAACCATCTGGCAGCAGAACTACGATCCCGCCGGGAACATCTGGATCTCGGCGCTGATCGCGCTGATTCCCATCATCTTTTTCTTCCTGGCGCTGACCAGGTTCCGTCTCAAGGGCTACCAGGCCGGCACCGTCACCGTGGCGCTGGCGCTGGGCGTGGCGCTGCTGTTCTACAAGATGCCCGTGAGCGCGGCACTGGCCTCGGCCGTGTACGGCTTCTTCTACGGCCTGTGGCCCATCGCCTGGATCATCGTGGCGGCCGTGTTCCTCTACAAGATTTCGGTCAAGACGGGGCAGTTCGACGTGATCCGCTCGTCCATCCTGTCGGTCACGCCCGACCAGCGGCTGCAGCTCATCCTGGTGGGCTTTTGCTTCGGCGCCTTCCTGGAAGGTGCTGCCGGTTTCGGCGCGCCCGTGGCCATCACGGCCGCGCTGCTGGTGGGCCTGGGCTTCAAGCCGCTGTACGCGGCCGGGCTGTGCCTGATCGCCAACACGGCGCCCGTGGCCTTCGGCGCCATGGGCATTCCCATCATCGTGGCGGGGCAGGTCTCGGGCGTGGATGCATTCGCCATCGGCCAGATGGCCGGGCGCCAGCTGCCCTTCATGACGGTGCTGGTGCTGTTCTGGCTGATGGCCATCATGGACGGCTGGCGCGGCGTCAAGGAAACCTGGCCTGCGGTGCTGGTGGGCGGCGGCTCCTTCGCCGTGGTGCAGTTCCTCACCGCCAACTTCATCGGCCCGGAGCTGCCGGACATCACCTCGGCCATCGTCTCGCTGGTGGCGCTGACGCTGTTCCTCAAGGTCTGGCAACCCAAGCGCATCTTCCGTTTCGACACGGAAGGCGAGGGCGGCAAGGCTGCGGCAGTTGCAGCACCGGCCATCACCTCCGGTGCACCGCTGACAGCAGGCGCCGTCATCAAGGCCTGGTCGCCCTTCATCATCCTCACGGCCATGGTGACGATCTGGAGCATCAAGCCCTTCAAGGCGCTGTTCGCCGCAGGCGGCCCGCTGGCCTCCACCGTCATCAACATCCCCGTGCCCTTCCTGCACAACCTGGTGGAGAAGACGCCGCCCGTCGTGGCCGCCGCTGCGCCCTACGGCGCGGTCTACACCTTCAACTGGCTGCTGGCCACCGGCACGGCCATCCTGATCGCGGCGCTGATCACCATCACCTTCACGCGCCTGTCGCCGGCCAAGGCCGTGGCCACGCTGGGCGAGACCTTCAGGGAACTGGCCGTGCCGATCTACTCCATCGGCATGGTGCTGGCCTTCGCCTTCGTGGCCAACTACTCGGGCCTGTCGGCCACGCTGGCCCTGGCGCTGGCGCATACGGGCCAGGCGTTCACGTTCTTCTCGCCTTTCCTGGGCTGGATCGGCGTGTTCCTGACGGGCTCGGACACCTCGGCCAACGCGCTGTTCGCCGCGCTGCAGGCCACCACGGCGCAGCAGCTGGGCCTGCCCCAGGTGCTCACGGTGGCGGCCAACACCACGGGCGGCGTGACGGGCAAGATGATCTCGCCCCAGTCCATCGCCATTGCCTGCGCGGCCGTGGGGCTGGCAGGCCGCGAGTCGGACCTGTTCCGCTTCACGGTCAAGCACAGCCTGATGTTCGCCGTGATCATCGGGGTGATCACGACGCTGCAAGCCTATGTGTTTACGTGGATGATTCCTGGGTATTGACATGAAACACCCCCTGAGTCGCTGCGCGCCTTCCCCCTCTCTACCCGCTTCGCGGGGGAGGGGGACGACACCCTCGCGGCGGGGCGGCCCTTGCTCGGTGTCCCTGGCTTGGGCAGTGCGGGTTTCATGCGATGAGGCTGGCGCATAGCGCCGTGAATCACTGAAAACCAATTCTGAGAATCCCCATGCGCGTTGCCGATCAAGTTGTCGAGAAATTGCTTGCCCTGGTGCAGGCCAGCGGAGTGCAGCCCGGACAGCGGCTGCCCGCGGAACGGCAACTGGCGGCTGAGCTGGGTGTCTCGCGCACCTCGGTGCGCGAGGCCATACAGAAACTCACCAGCCAGGGCGTGCTGGCGGCGCGGCGCGGCGATGGCACTTACCTGCAGGAGCCGGCGCCGGCTGCCGAGCCTGCGGACTGGCTCAAGGACGCCATGCGGCCGCTGGCCGGCCTGATGGAGTCCGACTCCCACTACCGCTACGACGTGCTGGAAACCCGCCATGCGCTGGAGACCAGCACGGCCTGGCTGGCCGCCCAGCGCGCCACGGAGCGCGACAAGGACCATATCCAGCGCTGCTTCGAGGTGATGATCCAGCACCAGCAAAGCGGCCACGCTGAGCTGGCGGCGCGTGCCGATGCGCAGTTCCACCTGGCCATTGCCGAGGCCTCGCACAACCTGGTGCTGGTGCAGGTCATGCACAGCCTGTTCACCGTGGTGCTGTCCACGGTGGAGCGCAACCGCCACGACATGTTCCGCCTGAGCGCGCCCCAGACCCTGCAGGAGCTGACCGTGCAGCACCAGAGCCTCATGCAGGCCATCCTGGACGGCGACCCGCAGCGCGCCCGCGAATGCATCGGTGAGCACCTGGAGCATGTGCGCACCACCATCCAGCGCCTGGACGAGGACCGCGCGCGGCGCGAGCGCTCCATGCGGCTGCCTCTGGACGCCGCGCCCGCGCTGCTGCCCACTTCAGACCTGATACGAAAGACATGAGACACCCATCATGATCATCTCCTCCACCTCCGACTACCGTGCGGCGGCGCAAAAGCGCCTGCCGCCTTTCCTGTTCCACTACATCGACGGTGGCGCCTATGCCGAGCAGACGCTGCGCCGCAATGTGGAAGACCTGGCCGCCGTGGCGCTGCGCCAGCGCGTGCTCAAGGACATGAGCCGGCTGGACACCAGCATCGAGCTGTTCGGCGAGAAGCTGTCCATCCCCGTGGCGCTGTCGCCCGTGGGCCTGACGGGCATGTACCGCCGCCGCGGCGAAGTGCAGGCCGCGCGCGCGGCCGACGCCCATGGCATTCCGTTCACCATGTCCACGGTCTCGGTCTGCCCCATCGAAGAGGTGGCGCCCAAGATCAAGCGCCCCATGTGGTTCCAGCTCTATGTGCTCAAGGACCGGGGCTTCATGCAGAACGCGCTGGAGCGTGCCCAGGCGGCCGGCTGCTCCACCCTGGTCTTCACCGTGGACATGCCCGTGCCCGGCGCGCGCTACCGCGATGCGCATTCGGGCATGAGCGGCCCGAATGCCGCCATGCGCCGCTACTGGCAGTCGGTCACGCACCCGGCCTGGTCCATGGACGTGGGCCTGCTGGGCCGCCCGCATGACCTGGGCAACATCTCGGCCTACCGGGGCAGCCCCACGGGCCTGGCCGACTACATCGGCTGGCTGGGCGCCAATTTCGATCCCTCCATCTCCTGGAAGGACCTCGAATGGATACGTGCCTTCTGGAAGGGCCCCATGGTCATCAAGGGCATCCTGGACCCCGAGGACGCCAAGGACGCCGTGCGCTTTGGCGCCGACGGCATCATCGTCTCCAACCATGGCGGCCGCCAGCTCGACGGCGTGCTGTCCTCGGCCCGCGCGCTGCCGGCCATTGCCGACGCGGTCAAGGGCCAGATCAAGATCCTGGCCGACTCCGGCATCCGCAACGGCCTGGACGTGGTGCGCGCCATCGCCCTGGGCGCCGACTGCGCCATGATCGGCCGCGCCTTCATCTACGCCCTGGCCGCCTCCGGCGAGGCGGGCGTCAAGCACCTGCTGGAACTATTGGAGAAGGAAATGCGCGTGGCCATGACGCTGACCAGCGTGAGCAAGGTATCCGACATCACCGGCGACCTGCTGGTGCGCCAGCCATGAGCGCGCTGCAGACTCCGGTCGTCTCTCGCGAGGCCCTGCTGCTGCAGTTGCGCGAAGCCGTGGGCGCCGCCCATGTGCTCACCGACGACCAGGCCACGCGCCGCTTCCGCAAGGGCCACCGCACGGGCGAGGGCCCGGTGCTGGCCGTGGTGCGGCCCGCGACCCTGCTGGAGCAGTGGAAGGTGGTGCAGGCCGCCGTGGCGGCCGGGCGCATCGTCATCATGCAGGCCGCCAACACGGGCCTGACGGGCGGCTCCACGCCCGACGGCGCGGACTACGACCGCGAGATCGTGCTCATCAACACCTTGCGCATCACCGGCGTGCAGGTCATTGGCGGCGGCGCCCAGGTGGTCTGCCTGCCCGGCGCCACGCTGGACCGGCTTGAGCAGGCGCTGGCGCCGCTGGGGCGCGAGCCGCATTCGGTGATCGGCTCGTCGTGCATCGGCGCCTCGGTGCTGGGCGGCATCTGCAACAACTCGGGCGGCGCCCTGGTGCGGCGCGGCCCGGCTTACACCGAGCTGGCGCTGTACGCGCGCGTCTGCGACGACGGCTCGCTGGAACTCGTCAACCACCTGGGCATCGCCTTGGGCCGCACGCCCGAGGAAATCCTCACGCGGCTGCAAAACGGCGACTACACCGAATCCGACATCGCACACGATGCGCAGCGTGCCGCCTCCGACCCGCGCTATGCCGAGGCCGTGCGCGCCGTGGACGAGGACACGCCCGCGCGCTTCAACGCCGACCCTTCGCGCCTGTTCGAGGCCTCGGGCTCGGCCGGCAAGCTGTGCCTGTTCGCCGTGCGGCTGGACACCTTTCCCAAGGAGCCCAGCACCGTCTTCTATATAGGCAGCAATGCGCCCGACGACCTCACGGCCGTGCGCCGCGAGCTGCTGACCGCGCTGCCGCGCCTGCCGATCGCGGGCGAGTACATCCACCGCACGGCCTACGACATCGGCGAGAAATACGGCAAGGACACCTTCCTGCTGATCGACCGCTTCGGCACGGCCAGGGTGCCGGCCGCCTTCGCCCTCAAGAGCCGCGTGGACGGCTTCTTCGAGCGCTTCGGCCTGCGCGGCGTCACCGACCGCGTGATCCAGGCGCTGACCAACCTGCTGCCCAGCCACCTGCCCGCGCGCATGCGCCAGTGGCGCGACCGCTACGAGCACCACCTGCTGGTGCGCGTGTCCAACGACACGGCCGAGGCCACGCGCAACTTCCTCACGCAGCACTTCAGCGGCAGCGCCACGGGCGGCTGGTTCGAGTGCGATGCCGACGAGGGGCGCAAGGCCTTCCTGCACCGCTTCGCCATCGCGGGCGCGGCCATCCGCTACCGCGAGGTGCACCGCGCCCAGGTGGAGGACATCGTGGCCCTGGACGTGGCCCTGCGCCGCAACGACCGCGAATGGGTGGAGCAACTGCCTGCCGACGTCGAGCGCGACATGGTCCACAAGCTCTACTACGGCCACTTCTTCTGCCATGTCTTCCACCAGGACTACATCGTCAAGAAGGGCGTGGACCCGCTGGCCATGGAGCACCGCATGTGGGAACTGCTGGACGCGCGCCGCGCCGAGTACCCGGCCGAGCACAACGTGGGCCACCTCTACGTGGCCAAGCCCGCGCTGGCGGGCTTCTACCGCGAACTGGATCCCACCAATACCTTCAACCCCGGCATAGGCCACACCTCGCGCAAGCTGGGCTGGGAGGAATGCTGCGACCGGCCAGGGGGATGGCCCAAGGGGTATTCGGAGTAGGGGGAAGCTGTGTGGGCAGGTACGCCAGGCCAACTGGCGCATCACGATCCGCAGCTCTGCCGGGTCGCCATTGGCCAGGATGGCGTTGACGGTCTCGACGGCCATGACCGGATCGCTGCGGTACAGCTCGGCCATGGCGTCGTCATGGGACCTTCTTCGCATCATCCGATCTCCTCAAAGCCTGCCTCTGTTCAATCCAGCTGGATGTTTCCTGCCGTGGGCAGGATGCTGTCCAGCACCCAGGCCTGCACGGCGGCGGTGTCGGCAAGGTCGCCGTCGAAGACGAACTGCGGCAGGTAGGGCTTGCCCTCCTTGTCCTGGCGCCCGTGGTTCTTCCAGACCTTGAGGGGGACGCGGAACGTCACTGTGGGCGAAAGTGCCTTGTCGGCCACGTCGGTGTACTGCGTGTCCGTTCCGGTCATGCTGCCCACGTGCACGATGCCCGGAATCTGCAGCGCCGCACTCACGAAATCCAGGCAGGCGCTCTGGCATTGTGCATCCGTGACCAGCACCAGCTTGCCCTTGAAGGGGTTTGCGCGTGCGGCGGCGGTGTCTTGCTGCAACTCCTTGTGCGTTTCATCGACCTGCGGCTGCTCGACAAAATCTTCCCCGCGCGATGCGGCATCCCCCATCAGCGAGGCCATCTCCTGTGTGAACTGGTAGACCAGGCTGCCGGCGCCTTCCGTGCGCAGGAGCTGTGTCCTGCGCTCTTCGAACGCCTCCAGGGCCATGGCGGAGACACGCCAGTAAGCCCTGGCTTGGGAGTGCTGCGTGGCGCCTGCCGTGATGGCATCTGTCAGCAGGGCCATCAGGATGCGGTAGCCGAGCAGGGAGTTGCCCCCGCCATTGCCGCGCACATCGAGCACCACGGCCTGCGCATCTCCTGCCTGCCGGATGCCCTCCAGCATTTTCTCGAAGGCGGCCATGGCCTTCTCGGACGATGGCATGAAGTTGGACGCTTGGACCCACTGCACTCCCGGTCGCACTTCCTTGATGCCCTGGCGCGGTGCCCGGGGCCGCGCCAGGGCACGGGCGTCCTTGTCGTCCAGCGGCTGCCATGCCAGGTTGAAACTCCGGATTTCGCCAGCGGCGGAGCGGGTCGTGCATTGACGCACCCTGAGCGGCTCCCACAGCGGGGCGCTGGGCGATTCGCGGGTCAGGTGCCATGCCAGATCGGACTTCGTTCCCTCCAGGTGCACGAGCCGGTTCACGAAGGGCGCCACTTTGTCAGTGAGCAGATCGTCGATGGGGATGCCGTCGCACGACAGTACCTGCTCCCCCACCTGCGGCGTATCGATCGGCCATTGCGCAGCGCGGCCCGAGACGCGGTAGCGGCCTGCCTGGCGCTGCACGGCCCAGCCTGCCCAGGTCGTGCGCACAGGCGTGGCGGCATGGTGGTTGCGCCATATGGCCAGATGGCCGTCCCGGTATCCGGTGGTGTAGAAGCGCAGCGCGGCAAAGGCCTGCTGCTCCGTGGCTGCGCGCCCAGCCAGCGCCATGGCCTGGTCGTATCCCTCGCTGAACCACTGGTGGAAAGCACTTGCGCTAGGGTCGAGAACGGCGGGATGTGCCTCCCGGATCATCTGGTGCATTCGCTGGATGTCGGCCACGGCGGTGTGGCTCCAGCGCGCTGCCTCCTGGCGGGCCTGTTCGGGTGTGGGCCTGTCGGCCTTGCCCCCGTCCTGCGCCTGGCAGGACCAGGCGATGAAGAGCCATGACAGCCCTGCGATCCAACGACGATCCATGGTCTCCCTCTCTTTCTGTGCCGCACTGCAGGCGGCATGGCGTGGAAAGCGGGGAAGTGTGCAGGGGTGCGCAGTGAAAAGATATCGGAATGATCTGAATCCGTGCTTTCCGACAAGCCCCCGCTGCCGGCCTGCACAAAAGCTGCAGGCCGGCAGCAGCCCTCACAGATTGATGAACACCGACTTGGTCTCCAGATAGGCATCCAGCGCCGTGCGGCCCATGTCGCGGCCCATGCCGGACTGCTTGTAGCCGCCGAAGGGCATGCCCGGGTCCAGGGTGCTGTGGCAGTTGACCCAGACCGTGCCGGACTGGATCTTGGGGATCAGCCGGTGGACCTTGGACAGGTTGTTGGACCAGATGCTGGCGCCCAGGCCGTAGGGCGTGTCGTTGGCCCAGGCGGCGACTTCGTCGAGGTCGTCATAGGGCATGGCCACGAGCACGGGGCCGAAGATTTCCTCGCGGGCCACGCGGTGGTCGTGCTGCACGCCGGTCATCACCGTGGGCTGCACGAAGTAGCCGCGCTGGCCTGAGCGGGCGCCGCCCGTCACCACCTCGGCGCCCTGGCTGCGGCCTATGTCGATGTAGCTGCAGACGCGCTCCATCTGCTCCTGCGAGACCAGCGGACCCATCTGCGCGCTGGGGTCCAGGCCATGGCCCAGGGTGAGCCGGGCGGCCTGGTCGGCCACGTCGGCCACGACGCGGTCGAACATGCTCTTGTGCACGTACAGGCGCGAGCCCGCGCAGCAGACCTGGCCGTGGTTGAAGAAGATGGCATTGGCCGCACCCGCCGCAGCCGTGGCGGGATCGCAGTCGTCCAGCACGATGACGGGGGACTTGCCGCCCAGCTCCAGCGTGATGCGCGTCATGTTGTCCATGCAGGCATGGCCGATGAGCTTGCCCACCTCGGTCGAGCCCGTGAAGCTGACCTTGTTGACCAGCGGGTGCGAGACCAGGGGCGCACCCGTGCCGGGGCCGTCGCCCGTGACCACGTTGAACACGCCGGGCGGAAAGCCCGCTTCCTGGATCAGCTCGGCCAGCATCAGCGCGGTCAGCGGCGTCTGCTCGGCGGGCTTGAGCACCAGGGTGCAGCCGGCAGCCAGCGCGGGCGCCAGCTTCCAGGTGGCCATGAGCAGGGGGAAGTTCCAGGGTACGACGGCGGCGACCACGCCCACGGGCTCGCGCCGGGTGTAGGTGAACATCTGGGCCTCGGGCGCGAAGGGCACGGAGTGCTCGTGCGTCATGCCCTCGATCTTGGTGGCCCAGCCGGCCATGTAGCGGATGGAGTCGATGGCCATGGCGATGTCCACGGCGCGCGCAATGGCGGCGGACTTGCCGTTGTCCAGCGATTCGACCTCGGCCAGGGCCTGGGCATGGGTCTCCATGAGATCGGCCAGGCGCAGCATCAGGCGCTCGCGCTCCACGGGGCGCATGCGGCCCCAGGGGCCCAGGTGCAGCGCGCGGTGCGCGGCGCGCACGGCCAAGTCCACGTCGGCCGGGCCGGCGCTGGCGACTTCGGCGATCACGGCCTCGGTGGCCGGGTTGACGGTGGACAGGCGCTGGCCGGTCTGGGCCGCCACCCATTGGCCGTCGATGAAGAGGTCATGCGTGCCCCGGTTGAGGAAGGCGCTGGCGCGTTCGGTGATCTGGTGCTGGATGTCGCTGAGGTTCATGGTGTGCTCCTTGGTGGTGGACAGGGGACAGGGGACAGGGGGTGTGGGATTCAGAAAACCTGCAGCAGGCGCAGGTTGATGCGGGCGTTCTCCTTGAAGCCCTGGCGCACATGCAGGTCGCGGCCCACGGTGGCCAGCAACTGCGTCTTGGGTGCGACAAAGACCGCGCCGCCGAAAGAGACCTTGGTGGTGGACTGGCGGTCGCTTTGCGACACGCCGTTGACCTGGGTCTCGCCGCCCGTCAGGTGCGACAGGCCCAGGCGCAGGTCCGAGGTATCCGACAGGTGGTAGCGCAGCAAGCCCTGGAACTGGAACTGCGCCTTTTGCTTGAGCGTGGTGCTGTGGGTGCCGAAGTCGTCGTTCTTGCCGAAGACGGTGACATCGGCCGCCAGGTCCATGGTCACGCTCTTGCCCAGCGGCTTGATCCAGCCGGCCTGCAGGGCGGCCTTCCAGCGGTTCTCGCCCAGGCTCAGCGGGTCGTTGCGGTTGTACTGGCCCGTGGGCAGCCAGACAAAGGGGGTGATGCCGAAGTGCTCCTTGTCGCCGGGCTTTGTCAGCCACAGGGTGGCGGCCAGCATCAGGTCGCCCACGCCGGTATTGCTGCCCATGGCCGCGATATCGCGCGAGGCCGACAGGCGCCCGAAGGGCAGCAGGAACTGCGGGTCGATCACATAGTCGCCCAGCTTCATGAAGTGCACGCCGCGCGCAATGCCGATGTCCGAGGTCAGCCTCGGCCGTATGGGCGCCTGGTCGCCATTGGCATAGAGGCTGTCGCGCGTGGCGTGCTGGTAATAGACCATGCCCAGCGTGGTGCCCGGAGGCAGGGCGGTGTAGTCGCCCGCGTCGATATCGACGGCGTGGGCATTGAAGGTGGCGCAGGCGGCCATGGCTGCCAGGGCCAGGGATGCGCGGGTGAAGGGCTTGGATGGCATGGCGAAGAGTCCGGTCCGGTGTTTTCAGGCAAAGCCCTGCCCAGGCCTGCTGCAGGACAGCAGGGCCGGGGAGGGGATTGGGAGGTTGGGGG
>NZ_JACVUR010000025.1:0-89156 GCF_016516495.1 Delftia sp. S65 | reverse complement strand
AAAAAAGTGGATTGCGCGCTCGCCCTTGTTGCCCGGGGACGACCAGTGAAAACGGTCTGTCGGACGATGGGGCTGGCGCGCTCACATGTGCGCGACCTGCTTGGACGCGGTGAAGACTGGACCGATGGCCGCAGCCATCGCACACCCAGTGACGATACTGAGCTGCTCGCCGAACTGCGCCAGGAAATTGCCGACTTGCCCAGCTATGGCTACCGACGTGCCTGTGCCTTGGTGAACCGCCAGCGCACGGCACGGGGCGCCACAAGGGTCAATGCCAAACGCGTCTATCGCGTCATGGCACAAGCCGCTTTACTGCTGCCCAAGGCGCCTCGCCGGCGCCAGTCCGCACGCACGCACGAGGGCCGGGTGGCGGTCTCACGCAGCGACCTGCGGTGGTGCTCCGATGGTCTGGAAATCAAGTGCGACTCAGGCCAGACCGTGACAGCCACCTTCGCCAAGGACTGCTGCGACCGCGAGGTGCTGGCCTGGCGCGCATGGGAGGGCAAAGGGCTGCCGGGCGAGCCGGTGCGCGAGATGCTCATCGAGGCTGTGGAACGCCGCTTCGGCTCGGTCGAAGCGGTCCCGCAGAGCCAGGAATTGGAGTTCCTCAGTGACAACGGCGGCGCCTACATCGCAGCCGAAACGAGGACACTGGCACGCGCGCTGGGCCTGAAGCCCATCAACACGCCCGTCTGCAGCCCGCAGAGCAACGGCATGGCCGAGAGCTTCGTCAACACCTTCAAGCGCGACTATGTGGCGCGCATGGACCTGCGTGACGCGCAGACGGTACTGGCGCAACTGCCAGCGGCCTTCGAGCACTTCAACGAGGTGCATCCGCATTCTTCGCTGAAAATGCGGTCGCCTCGGGAGTTCAGGCGGCAACAGGCTGCAGGGGCTGAGCAGGCGCTTTATTGCGAATAGAGCGGGGTCGGGAATACGGGGGCAACATCACAGGGCTTTGATATGAGTGCGTGGCTGACTGGCTCATGAGGGTGGTCCTGGCATTCGGTGGTCGGTAATACCTAGCTGTTATGACGAAGCCGAGTGGCATGGACCTAGCGTGCAACCCTCTGCTGCAGACTCTGGCTGAAAGGTACTTTTATGCGTGATTCACATGCAGTGACCTCTGGCTTCCGTGCGTGCAGACCTCGCGACGAAAGATGAACAGGGCTAATATGTATGAACATCACCGGCGGTGACCCCGCAGCTTTCGTTGCTAGCCTTGTTTCAGGCGATAAATCGTGACAATGCGCCATAAGGTTCTCCAGGGTCACCATTGACGCAGCCCTCTTCGCAGAACACCGTCTTAGCGGTAGAGTCCATGGGAATGGGCTTGGTGTACATATGCGCCATGCGCAACTAGGCTTGGGGCTTGCTTGCCCGGGGAAGCTTCCCCCCAACACAGCTATGTGGCCTTCGGCGTAGTGGTGTAGCGACTCCGGAGCGGCTTAACATGTAAGGATTCGTCCGACTTCGTCCCTTAGTCAAGCCTAATGAGCCTCAGCAGTTTTGAAATTCGCCTCTTAGAGTGGTTCCGCCGCAAGACAGCCAATGGAGGCATGAACCGCGCGCCATCGCTTGCTGCTGCGGTCGCCACCGACATTGGACTCGTGCGTGATGAGAACCAAGATCGAGTTGCCATCGCGCGAGGAAGTGACGCATTGGGCAGCGAGTATGTTGTCCTCGCCTTGGCCGACGGGATCGGGGGGCTGTCTCGCGGTGCAGACTGCGCCGCGCTCACGCTGGCGAGCTTCTTGGCCAGCATTCACTTCGATTCGCGGAACGTAGGCGACCCGAAGGCCTGGCTGCATACCGCAGCCATGCGCGCCAACCTGCGTGTCCATCGGGAGATGCGGGGCACCGGCGGCTCGACTCTCGTCGCCGCGCTGGTGTCCGCTGAACGCCGAGTCCATTGGCTGAGCGTCGGCGACAGCCGTGTGTTTGTAGCGCGCCGAACTGAGATGGCGCAGATATCGGTCGACGACACCATCGCTGGCCAGTTAGGGCGCCCGGCCGACTCCGGTCTCGACCAGTCCAACCTGTTGCAATTCATCGGGATCGGCTCGCAGTTGGAGCCACATGTCGACGAAATCTCCTATCCTGCGCCAGGAGTGTTGGCGTTGACCTCCGATGGAGTCCATTTCCTCGATCCCAAATGGATGGGGATGCTCATCGCTCGTGCGCCCGAGGTTGGGCAGGCCGCGAGGCGCCTAGTTGAGAACGCCAAATGGTGCGGCGGCCCGGACAACGCCTCCGTCGCCTTGATGTCCTTTTCGGAGCAACTCGCGATTCCGATGGCGGGCGCGCCCTCGTCTGTACTGCAAATTTGGGATCCCTTCAGTGATCTGACGCTTGTGGGCTTCCCGGGAGCCGACGTCGTCGGAATGCAATCCCAATCCTCGCGCGCTAGGGAGTTATCGGCATTCCCCGTCAGCCCGGCAGGCGAAGATCTGGAAGAGAAATCGCAACGCGTTGAGGTGGACCCAGCCGCGCCTCCAAAGCGGCCGGCCAAGAGGGGCGCAAAGAGCACTGTGTCCAAGCGCACCGCTGCCAATGCCAAGACTCGCCGCGCCGCGGATGTCGGGAGAGCCAAGGCAACTGGCCGCAACGAGAAGGAGAGATCCGCCGATACCGGCGGCAACGTCCCTGATTTCGTCATAGAGTTTCCCAATAAGGCGAGCTGAGCATGGTGTTACCCGCGCGATACCAACCTGAAGGAGCCCCCATGGCCGGGGGGATGGGAGCTGTTCAGATTTGCGCGGACAGCGCGCTAGATCGGAGGGTCGCGATCAAATTCCTGCAGCCAGGCGTACACGGCCGGCGCATTAAGGACGAACTCGCCGCGCTCCTGAAAATGCGATCCAAACATGTCGTGCAGGTCTACGACGTGCTGCAGTTCGACGGCGACCAGATCGGAATCGTCCAGGAGTTCATCGATGGCCCCGACCTGGTGCAGTCCATCGTGCCACCGACTGATCTCGGCGCCTTCTACAGGCAGCTCTGGCAGATAGCCTCGGGTATCGCCGATATCCATGCCTTGGGCGTGATCCATCGAGACATCAAGCCCAACAATATGAAGGTCGATCCCGAGGGGGTCGTCAAGATCTTCGACTTCGGGCTAGCCCGGGACGATGGTCCCTCGGCGGCGACGATGGGATTTGTCGGTACGCTCGGATTCGCTGCTCCGGAGCTGTTCCTCGAAAGATCGACTTTCACTTTCGCCGCCGACACGTATGCGTTCGGCGCCACAGCACTGTTCTTAGCACTTTTGGGCCTGCCACATAGCATGTTGATGGCTCCACCGCAGCCCGTCGGCGCCACGGCGTTCACCGATTTGCGGATCGGGACTGACCCCGCCACCGCCCTTCCGCTCGCGGAGGACGTGTCCGAGGTCCTGCTCTCCTGCATGGCCCAAGCTCCCGCCTGCCGCCCCTCGATGAGCGATGTCCGCGACACGCTGGCTCGTCACATCCTTCATGGACGGCATCAGGCGTTGCTGGTCTTCAACGGTAAGGCATCGATCTTGAACAAGGACAACCGCGTGGTTAAGCTGAACTATCCCAACGTGGGCAGCGCCCAAATCGCCTATGACGGTCTGCGGTTCGTAGTGCAGGAGATCGCAGGCGAGGTCATGATTAACAACCAACAGGTCGCCCCAGGCTATTCGATACCCGGGTCCTGCGTCGTTGCCCTCGGCGGCGCTCATCGGCGCGGGAATGATCGAAAGTTCATCACCTTTGACGTTGCCCACCCGGAGATTGTCCTGTGACCGGGCCACTGAAGCCGAGTGACGTAGTTGGCGGCCGATACCAGGTCAAGTCCTTCGTCGGGCAGGGCGGCATGCAGTTCGTCTATGCGGCTCAAGACCTTATCGCTGACCGCGCCGTGGCTCTCAAGACGCCTAAGAACAAGTCGGCGACGAAGCGCTTCCACCGAGGGGCAGTGGTCGCCGCGAAAGTCAACCATCCCAATGTCGCCAAGACGCTGGATTACCTCCACGAAGGCGAAGAGCTTTATCTGATTGAGGAACTCATCGAAGGCGCGGACATGGAGAAGGCGCTCCTTCTCAAGTCTAAGATCCTCGACCCTTACCTCGCCGCACGGGTCCTGCACCACTTGGCCAAAGGCATCGGCGCAGCGCACCACGCCGGGGTGGTACATCGCGATCTGAAGCCGACGAACGTGATGGTCGTGGGCGGCTTCTCGCTCGAAGAAATCAAGATCACTGACTTCGGCATCGCGAAGTTGGCGGGGGCCGAGATCGAGGCCGCAGCAGAGCAGGGCAGCGAGACGCTCGTGAACTCACAGACCGCTGTCGGCGCGCTGCCCTACATGGCCCCGGAGGCGATCGACACGCCAAAGGATGTCGGCCCCCCGGCAGATATTTGGTCCCTTGGGGCAATGATCTACACCCTGATGTGCGGTGAGCCGCCATATGGATCTGGACTGCGGGCCGTCGCAAAGATATTGGATGCAGCTGCGCCCGCGCAGCCCGACTTCCTATATGCGAATCCGCAGTTTGCCACGTTGACCCGGGACGTTATGACCCTCGCACTCTCATGCATGGCCCGCGATCCAAGGCAACGGCCGACGGCAGATGCTCTGGTCGAGGCGTGTGGGCGCCTGTGCTATGCGATCACGCCCAGGCGCTACGGCAAGATCGCCCGCATCAAATACGACGCCTGGGGTTTCATCGACCCCGGCGCCGAGGAGGCGGACGTATTCTTCAACAAGGATAGCGTCTACGGCGGGTGGCCGTTGAAGCTTGGCGATCGCGTCTCCTTCAGTGCCTTCGAGGGAGGGGGCGCATACCGAGCGCACCCCGTGGTCAAGCTCTCCGGGGCCGAATGACGGCATCTGCTCGCACATTGCGGGATTCAACCTAAGCAAGCACCAAAGAGCTCTCGTATCCGCACGAGGTTCAGCGCCCCCTATTTCACGACTATCCGGCGGTGGACGAGGCGGGGGCAGTTCGCGCAGAGAAGCGCCAGGTCTGGGCTGCTGCAGGCCTCGTTGAAACCAGTCAAAGCTCTTTGAATTTTTTCAAACTGTACGGACCTGATTTATCACAGGTGCCAAGTGCAATCAGTCACAGACCACTTCAACTCGTCCACGACTCTGCGCATGATCCAAACGCACTGCTCATCGGTACACCAATGCTTAGCCAGAAGACCGTTCAATGCAGATTTCACTGTAGCCTCCTTGTCCCCATTGAATGACGCTAACTTTCGCTGGCAGTACGCGACCATTTGCAATGCAAGGTCTTCGCACATAAGAAAAGCTGCGACCACGTCGGAGGGCGAGGTACCCGGGGCATAGAACTTCCCCCCTTCCTCAATGAGGCTCATTTTTTGTTGTGCGCCTGCAACAGCTGATAGATGCACAGTTACTGGGAAGTCTTTCGGCACACTGCTAATATCTTTTGAATCCCTTTCCATGTCGACTCCTATTCAAGGAAAAAAAATGGCGTAAAGCATTTCCCGCGGATGTTTTTTCGACTTACATCCAAATCTCTTGGCGGAATATAATTGCTCGCTTTACTCTACGCAGGGCATCAGTCATCTGTCTAGGCACGAAGACTCGATCAATCTTTCCGCATTGTTGCCAGGTGGGATAGATCGAAACGTTCAGCAATCTGCCAGAGGGTCGCATGGGCTAGCCCCAGTTGATCAAGCAAGGCGTGATACTGATCGCGCGCCGCCAACAATGCGTGATATGTATCTGGCAACCAATTAAATTGCCCTAACTCGTTTACACGCCCCAGAGCCTCAGACAATCCTTCCTCGTCGTCTGGTCCGAAAAACAAGGTCTGCATAGCATCTAAATACCAAACCTCAGGCATCACGATAGCACGTCCCGAATCCAGCATGTCTTGCTGAAAACGCCAATTCATTGACTGCAGCGCCAATGCAGCAGTAGCTGAGTCAAGAGACCAAGCCATCAATCGATCCGCTCTCAAAAATGACGTGTCTGCTGCAATGCCAAACAAAGTTTTGTGAACTTGGCTTGCAGAAAAATCAAGCTGATTCAAACGCGCCTCGAACATCGGTTTCGGTGCTTTTCCCATGAGAAACTGGAATGCCATCGGACCAAAGGCGAACTGCTTATCAGCAGACCGTCGATCGACTTCGGACAACTCAAGCATGGCTAGTTTCATGTCGGATGACAGGGTCTCATACACAGTACCGCACCGGTGGTTCCACCTGTCGTGCAAACACTCCATAACCCGATTCGCTAACATCGTTTTTGATTCCCAGAGACATCCGCCCCCGTGCAATCGATCATTTTCGAGCTCTGCCACGTCCAACGCGTCAAAATGAAGATGTAGGGGACTTCGTGGTCTGTAATTGCTTATCCGGTGCGCAACAAGTGATCGATGAAGCTTGCCCGTATCGGACGACAAAGCCTGCTCGACCAAGCCTCCGAACACAAGCTCTTCATAAAACCCGATTTCCCCACGCCTGTCCCTCAACCTCCCATCCTGGGCATCAATAAACTGGTCAAGCCTTCCTATTGCTGCCCGTTGGACACGAGGCGGCGCATCACCAAACCAACTGTCCCAGGTTCTTGGGTCGAATGGTGCTCTTGAGAGCACATCAGTCATGTGTATGAGAACGGACTTTCCCTGCGAAATTCCAGGCGTATGCGCCGCCCCCAACATCCGATGCTTGAAGTGGTTGACAGCGCTTTTGAGCCTCAACCTGAACATCAGCGACGCGTTGGTTGCAGTCATAAGAATGTTGATCCGTTGTCTCGATTGTTCGTGGATATCTGCATGATTTCCAGGTAGGAACGTGCATTTCGCAGCACAAAAACCACGCACCGATCCCCTTGGCTTTTGTATCGACAGACTTCCGTGTGCGGTCTACCCTCTCAAACACATTCGTCTTTTTTGCCCATCACATCACTCAAGGACATGGCTCTGAGCTTTCGTGATTCCATGCAATTTCGTGATCACGAAGAGGAAAACCTCGACCTCAAAAACCTCGCCAGCAGTTTCGGTGAACTCTTGTTCCTGCTGCGAAGTAGACAACGATTGAGCCTCCGTTCCCTAGGCAAGAGAGCCGGAGTGACTGCGTCACTCATCAGTGAATTTGAGAACGCGCGTCGCCCACCGCCGGCAAGCCCCACTGTGACCCGGCTGGCTCAAGCGCTGGAGCTGTCACGGAGTGAGACCCAGAGGCTCGCTGAACTGGCCTCGCAACAGCGCAGCGGCATGGGGCTGAGAGTCGCGCGAGCCACACCGCGCCACGTCGCAGACCTGCTCCGCGACATCGCTTGCTTGGGTCAAGACCTCTCGCCCGCCCAAGTTCGATCGATTCGCCAAACGTTGGAGGTCTCCATGAAATAAGAAACGGCGGGATCCCCTTTTCAGAAGCCCCGCCGCCCAGGGTGCTCAGACCGAAGTCTTCGCGAGTCGCAACGCCAGATTAACCGATCTGACCCCAGGTGGTGGTTTGTGTTCGCGCCTACTAGGCGAACAACCAACAGGTCAGACCATGCAAAAAATCACCAGTCGCCGTGAGGCATCGACACGTCTGTGCAGAACCTCTGGATACACACCAAATCAGCACACTGGACGTGACAACGTCATAGCCAAGCTTCTGCTCGCACTCCGGGCCTCCAACTTTGTCTCAACCTCGCCGAACGGGAGGTGAGGCGATGAGAACCGAAAAGCGCTTTACGCCGAAGGCCCTCGAACGATTTCAGAGGGAAGGGAGGGGGGCTGGCACATACTCAGACTACATCCCGTGGCACAGGGTTTCGCGGGGTGATCCATCCAGCAAGGGCCGCTCCCATCTGATCGTTTGGATGGATCGACAGCGCGAGCTTCTCTCGGACCAAGAATGGGGAGGTTTGAACTTCGCCGGGCTAATTCCAGGCTTAGTCGATCTTGTTGAGCAATTTCCGATCAGCCAAGACTCCGCCTCCCATGATCTCTCGCGGTGGCAGATTGGCCATGGCTCGATGCAATTCCCTGGGACAGTGGAGATAGCAGGGGATCTGGGTATCAAACACCCTGTACTGAAAGATGGTGACGAAACACACGTTTGGACTAGCACGACAGATTTACTGCTCGTTATGCGCAATCAACGAGGCGCCTTTAAGCTACTCGCTGTTTCTTGCAAACCTTCCAGCTCCCTAACTAAACGTGCCAAGGAGTTACTCCGCTTGGAGAAAACCTATTGGAATCTCCGAGGCGTGGAGTGGCTACTCATTACGCCAGAGCAGTACGAGAAAAGTGTGGGGCTCACTCTGCGTCGAAGTTCACCGTGGGGATTTGATGAGCCAGCAGAGATTTCAGAAATCCAGACGGCCTGCAAAGTGGTGCGCTCTGCACCTTGGCATACATACTCTGACGTCATCAATCATCTGACTGACCGCTTTGGAGGCGAGAAGCACCGCCATCAAGCGCAGCGGGCGCTTTGGCAATCAGTCTGGCGTGGTTTGCTGCCTGTAGATTTGCGCCGCGGCTGGAGGCCTCACCACCCCATGACGTTGATTTCTCGGGAAGAGTTCGCATCTCTCAATCCGCTTCTGGCGCGGAGGTCAGCATGCATCTGATGCACAACCAGGCGTTCAAGCTGACGACGGAGGCGCTGGGACTACCTGAAGGGATTTTTCGAATCGTTGTTGATGTTCCCGTCACAGACATCACTTATTGCGTTCTGATCAAGCAAAATTCTCCTCGAGCAATGGTCCGAGGTGGCAGACCACGCATTGAGGACCAGAATCTGAAACGTAAAAAGAGAATTATCCAGAAATCGTTAGTCGGCACCCTATACGCAATAGCCAGAAATGACCTAATGGACCTTATAGAGTCACATGAGGCGATACCAATTAGCCTTGAACTTCCTGGCCTGTACTACCAAACAATTGATCAACCAGCCGCACAGAACGCTTTCGAAAAACGGTGCCGGGTCATGGAGCAATTCCTTGATATCCAGAAACTCAAGGAATCTATCCTTGCACACGGCAATCTCGGCAGCCTAGTTAGAGAAGCAACTCAACAACACAAGGTAAGTAGATCATACGTATACAAACTTTGGTCAATGCTCTGTACGCTTGGACTCTCAAAAACCAGTCTCCGCACTCGCTGGGACAAGTGCGGCGCGCCTGGCGAGCGGCGTGATCTATCGATCACTAACCCCAGAAAGAAAGCAGGACGAAAGACGTTTGCACAGCGTCTCTCCAAATTGGTCTTTGGATGCTGGGGCGAGCCTATTCAACCCGGGATGAATACAGTCTGGCGCGCAAAAATCATGCTAGCAGACAAAGGCATCGCGACACCAAAGCCCTCAATGCCGGAGCGACACAAACGTATCATTTCCAGTCATTTCACTACAGCGATGCGCTTCGACGACAAGGGAAACATCGTAGCAATCGGGCTTGAGAAAGGCCAGTATCCCAATTATCAACAAGTGAAACGGGTTCTGACCGAAGAAATCGACGAAATTTACCGAATCCGCGAAAAGACTAGCAGCGGGCACTTTGAGCGTGCGCTTCGTGGCTTGTCTGGATACAGTTGGGAAGGAGCGGAAGGCCCCGGGTTGATGTACGCCATCGACTCAACTATCGGTGACGTCTATTTGCGTTCGTCAATTGATCCCACCTGGATCATTGGACGTCCAATTGTGTATGTCATCGTGGACGTTTTCTCGACGGCTGTGGTGGGCTTCTACGTCTGTCTAACTGGGCCCAGTTGGGACACCGCGCAAGTAGCCATTTTCAATACAGCCGCATCATCTGAACTACTGAGCGATCTGTGGGGCTATGACATGCGCCAGTCCCTTTTTCCGGCTCCTACTCTTCCGGCAAGACTTCTTTGCGATCGAGGTGAATATCTGTCTAAACGGGCAAAAGCCACAGGCATGGCCCTGCTCACCACCCTTAGCTACACCGCGCCCTTCAGGCCGGACTTGAAGGGCGTAGTGGAAGTCATGCACCGCATCATGAAAAACGTGCAGTACAACTTTATCCCTGGTGCGATGGATGCAAGGAGGAAGGAATATGACTTGCGCAAATCAAACCCAGCAGCGGCGACTATGTCTATTCGCCAGTACATGCAGTTTCTACATGAGTGCTTCTACGTCTACAACCTGACTGCAGACCGGAGCATTCGCCTAGATGCACACATGATCGCGCAAGGCGTGTTCCCCAGCCCAGCGGGGCTGTGGCGTTGGGGACATGCAATGGGAATCGGTTTCTCTCGGGCGCAGCGCCAAGCAGAGTTGATCACCCAGCTACTTCCCGGGAGTGTCGCCCGAGTGACTAGACACGGTGTCATATTTCGCGGCAATCAATACAGCTCATCAATCGTTGAATCCGAGCAATGGACAACTCGGGCTCGATCTGTTCGGGGCAGCTCGGAAATTTCGGCTATGTACTATCCAGGCTCGGTTTCACACATTTGGACGCCCTACGAACGCGGAAACGGCCTGATTGATCTCACAATCTCAGATCATTCCCGCGCCGACCCCGCACTCACCTATGATGAAGTAGTTGACGCCTTTGCATTTCAGAAGCTCAAGGCTGCAGACGTCGAACACAAACGCGTCCAAGAGGCAGTACTCGGCTATTGCCGCATGGAACTTATCCGCAAGCAAGCCCTTGAAGAAACACGCATTGCGCGGCAACGCTCACGTGGACTCACCCCTACGATCCGTGAAGCTCGCGCTTTCGAGAATGACCTTAATACTCAACTGTCGGTGGGTGAAGTCCGCGGAACGGCGAAGACACGATCGGAGTCCACCTCAAACTATGACGCGATGATGCACGATCTTTACCAAGCCATGGATGCGGAGGCTGCACATGACTAAGCGTGTCTCCGATTCCGTTGCTATCCACGATCCATACGCGGGAAACGCGCTTATCGATCAACTCGGCCCAATACGCTCACGCCAAGAGGCGGCCAAGATATTGGTGAATTTTCCACCTCCCCCACCCAAAGACATCTCCTCTATTCCGCGCCACGTCCGTCTGCACATGCTGATGGATATTCGTGACCTACATGTACCTAGCATGGAAGAGCTGCGGCTGTACGAGACGATGGACATGATGATCCGTCAAAATTACCACCATCTGAATCCTTCTTCCCCAAGCACGTGGAGCATGATAAGCGGCGAAGAGGCCCGCTACAGGCCACCTGTAACTGCCCCAACCTATGGAGCAGCCGTTGTTGGCATTTCTGGCTCAGGCAAGACACAAGCAATTCGAAGGTGTCTTACCGCGTTCCCTCAGATCATCGAACACACTTCATTTTTTCGGATGGTCAGTGGGTTGCAGCAGGTAGTTTGGCTTTCACTGGATGTGCCTGCTGGTGGCAAAGCCACCGATCTCGCAGCCGGGCTGATGACGGCATGGAAGAAGGCGACAGGCACCAATCGCTTTGATAAGACTCTTGCAGGTGAATGGCGCAACGGACCACAGATGCTGGATGAGTGGCGACAAATCGCATCAAGTCATTTTCTTGGCCTTCTTCACCTAGACGAGATTCAGAACCTTTTCAAACTTCCCACGCTGAAAATCCGAAGCAGAAGAAAGCTAGGAGAGCTTCCACCAGAGCTGCGCGTCATTGATGATCAATCTCTCAAGTGGATTCTAACGGCGCTGAATGAGTGGCAGATACCACTATTGGTATCAGGTACTCCCGACGGTTTCGGTGCTCTGACCAAGCGACTAAGTAATACGGAACGCATAGTCACGTCGGGGTACCACTTATTCAAGCACTTCAGTGGAGATCATGACGAAGCCTTTCGACGGCATTTTCTTCCAAGGATCGGAAATTACCAGTATGTCTCTCAGCCCCTGCCAATCACTGAGGAACTAGGTAATCTTATCCTTGAAAAGACCGCTGGGGTGCAGCGTTTGATCATTGCACTTTGGATTGCTGCGCACCGCGTGGCTTTCGAACGCAATGACGACGATCTTCGTATAGAAGACTTCAGAATAGCTGCTGACACTTATCTCTCGCCAGTAGCGCCGGCCGTAGCCGCACTGCACAGTAATGACCCAGGACGGCTGTCCATGTATGAAGATCTTTCTCCGCAAGATCACAGCTTTTGGACTCAGTTCTGGAGCAACGTTTCGCGGCAATGATGCGTTGTGCAATTGGCAGCCACTCCCTTCTGTATTGAAGGCAGCAGACCTTTCACTTGGCGCGCCCTTGGCCTGATGCTGATCCTCGTACTCATTCGCTCAAGGGCGATTGCCATCTTAGGGCCGCATCGACGCATCAGCGCATCAAAGCGCGGCTCGGTCATGCCGGAGATTTCCAGACAGGAGGTATAGGAAAGCTTGTCTAAGTAGTATGCTTTCAATGCAATGACTGCTCCGACGTCCGATGCCTTATCCCACTCAGGTAGGTTTGGTAAACCGAGATCAAGCAGTGCTTTTCGTACGGTATGAAGGGGGAGCTCAAGCAGCTGTGCAACTGCTGAATGCCCACCCTTCGCTGCGACATACCGGTCAAGCAGCTCATGCGCGTCTGGAACATTTGATTTCGCTAACCTCGGCCTCCACGAGGGCACCACTTTCCCATTGCTGGCATCAACTAATGCACAGACGGCTTGGTCTGCGCTCCCAAACAAGACCGACAGCACCAATAAGTAGGCAATTACAGACGAAGCAGATTTGCGTAGATAAAGGACTCCATCCACTTGGTGGAGGTAAGTTCCTGGAGTTTTTGCGACCACTTCGTGAAACACGGTGCTCAGCCACTGTTCTGGAAACAGCTCCTTGACCCGATCACTAACCAGCGTACCTTGTTTCGAGGAAGCGTTGGCCTTGAAACCCTGCGCGCTCCCCATATCTCGGAGAAGTGGAGTGATGAGGGCAACATCGAGAGGAGCAGTCCGATCGTAGAGCGCGGCAGCCAGATCTAAGAACCGCTCCACCTGGGCATTACCAATGGCAGGCGTCACCCAGTCCTGGGGAATTTTCTCTGACTTCCCAATATACGCTGCAGGGGAGGCAAGAAAAGGATCCGCCCCGGCAGCGAAGCTCAGCGGTTTTTCGTGTTTGGGACACCACAGCTGGCCTGGGGTCTGCAGGTCTCGGCGCCAATAGCTCGTTCCGTGAAAATGGATATCAGCCCTCACACATTCCTCGCAGAAGAAGGCGGCTGGGTACTTTCGCAAGGTGCCACTGACGAACAGCAGGCTTGTGCGCTCAGGAGAGCCATGCACGAGCTGTGGAAGATACGAGGTAATCCCCCGGCGAAGCGGCATGGTCGTGTGACGTTGCGCAAAGTGCTCGGTAGTCATTCCCGCCATACAGCTGAGAAGCTCGTGCGTTGTGACTTCACGGCGTGTCTGCCCTTCCTTACCAAAGTGCTCTGCAATCGCGTCGACCGTGTCCTTTAGGAAGCGGTACCCATTGATCCGCATGATCCGTCCCAGGTAGCCGCGATCCATTTCTTCCGGCAAAGGTGCTGGTTGAACAAGCATGTTCATGGGGTGTCTCCGTCTCAGGTCAAGTAGGTCTGAAAATCGCCAACGACCGAATCACCGCCGCAAGAGCCTTGGCATGTGAAGCCGAGCCATCCCATGTGGCTTGAAGTGCCTCAATCAGTTCCCGATTGCCGCGCACAGCATCTGCACTGATGCCGCCCTCGAAGCGTTCAACGAAAAGACAAACCTCTTCAAACAATCGAGAAGCCCTTATGCCCTCCCCTTTGAGGATGCGACTGACCTGCGATTGACTGGCCCCCACATGAGCAGCGATGTCGGCTTGGGCGATGCCATGTGCCGTGCAGATGCGTCGCGCGTTGGCCGCGCGTACTCTCACTTCCGTTTCCATCATGCATTAAGCATATCCCGATACATATATACATATCAAGTTCGAAATGCGAGTGCGCCTGGGTTGACTCAGCGGAAAAGGTCCTCGGAAGGCACATGCGCAGTCACAGCCGCCCGGATGGCCTCGAGGGTGCGGGGCAATCGGTGCAGAGCTGCCTGCTTTGCTCGGAGATCAGGTATTTGCTGACACAACTGCCAAAAGTGGATTCGCCGCACGCCTCCCTCCTCCATAAGACGCAACGCTGCTTCACGAACCAAGCCGCTTAGGCGGTCGTCTCTGGCTTCCCAGTCAACTACGAGCGACCTAGGACGCTGGGGAAGAGGCACCGGCTTGTGAGCGTCCAGCCAAGCACGGTCGTTTCGATAGAGCCAGGTGTAGGTGCGCGTGTCCAGTTGGCGCATCCATTTAATCCCGAGACTTCCTGCGGACTGCAACAGCTGAAGCCACAGTGCTCTCGAATGGGACCTCGCTTGTTCGCTTCGCGCCTCAGACCAGTCTGCATGCAGAATTGCGTCACTGAGCAGCAAGCGGGTGATGGTCCCGACAGAGACCCCCGCTCGAAATGCCACTTGTTCTTTGTCAGTCCCGCAGCGCAGGTCACGGATTGCCCTGGCACGGACATCTGTAGACAGCTTCTGTGGACGGCGTGAAATCGCTATCCCAGCTTTTGCAGCCCAGACGAGCGCTGTTTGCGCATCGACACCAATCAAGCCCGCAGCACTGCGTAAAGAGTGGCCCTCCTGCTGAATGAGGCTACATAGGCGGGCAACTCGCTGGTCAACGACGGGCAGTGTGGCCAGAACATCGTCATGGGTAGGCGGGTGGTTGTTGAGACCCTCAGATTGCAGTGCGACGTCAAAGCGTTGAGAGTCGCCAAACAGCCAATGGATAAGCAGCAGGTGCCTCAGTGGGTGGGTGCCGCAACGAGGGGGTCTCAGCAATCGGCCCAACTGCGTCGCCATCGCTACTTCGCCCTCCGCCAGCGCGGCGAACTCCGGAATGCTCCTCAGCGGCTTGCAGTAGTCAAGGAAGGCCGCCGCTATCTGTGCCGTACGCAAGCTGGCAACACCAGCAATCCATCCACGAAGCCGTAGTTCCTGTCGGTAGACCTCGTGCAGTTTTCTCCACACCATTGGCTGGTGTTCCGCTGCCTGGACAAGGTCTTCAATGAGCTCTGCAAGGCTCAGTAGCACCCCAGACGAGACGGTCTCGCCGGACACCGAACTGGTAGGTTTCAATTCGTTCCAGTGAGGCAAAAGCCATTGAAAGCGTTCTACGCCATTGGCCTTGAGGGTTGATAGCAACAGCGGTTGTTTGTGTGTGGTGCACATCCAAACCCCCGGGAACTGGTGCTTCAGATGCCAATAAGACCATCCGGTCTCGCGGATGTCCTGCTCAATGCAGTGCGCACAGGCTTTTAGCGGATGATTCGCACGAAAGCGGCTCGTGAGTATTCCAAGGCGCAGCTTCAAATGGGCTACGCTGGTGCTGGACATACACGCTACTGCGTTTTCCGTCTCACTTTGTGCCGCGAAGGCTGCGTAGAACTTGAGCAGTGTCCGGTCTCTGGCAACGGAATCTACGTCACCAAACAACCTATTCGTGCGCTGCACAAAGGCACCCAGACTATTGGGTAAATCATGGTGGATACCGGCGCGGGCGCTACCAAAGAGCAGTTGGCATGTTTGAGCAGATGTCCCATGCCCCCAAAGCTGGTGATGACGGCTGACAAGACTGAACAATGTCTCGTCAGGCAACCAAGTCAGCAGTTGATACTCGGGAAAGAGTGTGTCCATTTCTGGCATTTCGGTAGGCTATGCCGAAGGAAGTAGCTGCGCAAGGCGTGTGTCGCCTCTGGACGTTGCAAAACGCCGCTGCTTCCTTCACCGGACGCCTAGCCTACATCGCCGCCGAAACGAGAGCACTGACGCGCGCCGGGCCTGAAATGTCACATCTGTCACCATGGGTAGGTGATACTGCTTGGTGTGGTTTGCGAGGGCGCGTCGGTGCGGCGCAACACGAGCTCCACGCCTAGAACACTTAGCAGCCTTAGTATGCGATCGGCGCTAGCCTTCTGCGCGTTCAGTTCTAGGTGAGATAGTTTTTGCTGCGTCAGGCCCATGCGTTCGGCGACGTCAGTCTGCGACATCCCAGACTCTTTGCGGAAAGCTTGAAGTACACCGGTTAGCTGGTCCGAGGTTCGAATTGGAAATTCAGGTCTCATACTTAAACTCCTTGGTGATATTTTACCTAAAATTCTTGGTATTATGAATTTACCAATTAATTTCGGTAATATCAATTTTCTGAGAGCTATGTATTAGGAGAGCAAGTAGCCCAGCCCTGCAATTTAGACATGCGCTCGAAGCGATCCCAGCTTCGCTTTTCCTATTCGCGGATTTGGTTAGCTAGCGAAGGTCTGCAAACTCCAGTTCTCAGCCGATTATCGTTCGTAACATTTTGATCTGATTAGGACGGGAGCTCAGAAAGCCAGATTTTACAAAGCTTACTTATCGCTCGGCGGGCGCTTGGTGTGGCGCAAATTGGCTTGCAAGAGCTAGCCGCGCAGCAGGCCCAGGCCATCAGTCTCTTTTGACCTGCTCCCTGAAAAGTACTGTGCTTAGGCTGAGTTATTCACGTTGAATTTTAACCAGACTATGCCTCTCTGCAACTATTAAATTAGTTGCCTAGTCATTTTAATGCAGATATTTAAATTCCGCTTTCATAGATTTCTCGTGAGAGGCAAAAATTCACTTCAAAGCACTTCCCATCACAGCTTCAAGCTGCTCTCGCGGGTATCCGGATACTGCGACCATGTCGCCGTCAGTATCGCTGTAGATAATTGCCGGCGTCCCTCGAAAGCCGAAATCTTTCATCAATTGAAGATTATCTGCCAGAGCCTTTTTGATGGAATCTGGAAAAATCTTCAATTCACTGATACCGCCTTGCTTGCTCGATAGTTCGTGTTTCTTGAGAGAGCTGGCTGTATCTTGGGCGGAAAGTATAGCGGCTGCTTTCCCTTCGCTGCTATCTTTAATAATGCCGACAAGAATGTGCCGTATCTGAACTTTTCCTGCGTCTACCCACGGACGAGAAGCCTCCCAAAAGCGATGGCACCAAATGCAGTTTGGGTCCGTGATTACGTAAACAATTCGTGGGGCATCTTCCTTACCATCTCTTACCCACTTCGCAGACTCAAGGCGCTTCCAAGCAGACGTTTGAATGCGGAGGCTCTCTGCCGCCTCCTTTGTGGGGGCAGCCCAGCTAGCGGAACATATAAGGGCCGTGGAAATGGCCGTAGCAAGGATGATTTTCTTTATCTTCATTAAATTATTTATTTAAAGTTCGAACGGTATTTAAGAAATCCCGAGAAGTCAAGATGCCTGAGAAGCGGTTTGAACTTTTGCTTCTTCACGTGCCAGCAGCCTCAGAAGAACCAGGCCAGCACCCAGGAGGAAAATCGTGACAATTAGCGCGTCATGGTAGTTGCCTGTCGCTTTGGCGATGTAGCCAGCCATAGCTGGTGCACCAATTTGTGCAACGCCGTAGCTCAGGGTCATACGGGCCATAGCTTTTGCGGGGTTCGCAGGGAAATGCCGACCCACAATTGCCAAGGTGAGACTAACAATCCCTGCAAATGTTCCACCAAACAGCAAGGCGCTGACAAGATTTAGTGAAGGAGCATCAGACAAGACAGGTATCGCTATGCAGACTGCGTGCAAGGCGTATGCAACTATGAGGGCATGAACGGAGCCCATTGCCTTGGCAGCCCTGTCCCACAGGAACGTTGAGGGAACTGCAGTTAGGCCTACCCCTACCCACACCCAGCCGCCGTTGCCAGTGAACATGGGAAGCTTTTCCAAGATGGCGACGATGAACGTAGCGCCTATGGCGAACCCGAAACCGGCGCAAAAGTACGAAAGGATGGAAAGGACCATCCAGCGGCTTGAGGGAGCCACGGGAGCTGCACTGGGCGCCGAAGCATGTTGCTGTATAGGTGCCGGCCTAGGAAGCCACAGCCAGGCCGGAACGAACAGCAGCAAGCCAATTGCACCAAGAATCACCCATTGATAGTCCCATGTGAACGCGCGGCTTGAGGTCGCAACGACCAGGCCTGAGAGTGCAATACCGAGGCCGAGGCCTGTGAAATGCAGCCCGAGTTGAGCCCGCTTACCGTTGCGGATGAGCCAGTTCAAGATGAGGCCTGACGCCAGGAGCATGCCTGCCGTGCCAGCCAGGCCGGAGATGAACCTTAGTACGGCCCAGACTTTGACATCGGTGGTCAAACCCATCGCCGCAGTGCTCAGAACGCCCAGCACCAGTCCAGCTCGGTACAGCACGAATTTCTTGTTGAGGTCACCGATGGACGACGCGATGAGCGCGCCGGCCATGTAGCCAGCGTAGTGAATGGCAGCCAGCCAGCCCCCAGCAAGCAACGAAAGGCTGGCCTGCTTGGCCATGATGGGCAGCATGGGGGTGTAGGCAAATCGAGCAAGCCCGACAGTCAGTACCAGAGAACAGATGCCTGCAGACATCACGCGGAAGAGCTCCCAGGAGCTGTGCTCCATCAGGGTCGGAGCAGCTGTGTTCGTCATTCAAAACTCTCGTTCAAGGGTCCGTCCGCTGGCACTTAGGCGCGCGTTGTAGAAGCACTTTGCCAAGCGGAAATCAAGGGCTTGCAGTTAAGCACCCTTGGAATTCTGATTTCTGAGCTCCAAGAAAGTGCTCCTCCCATCTGTGAAAAAAAGCGCAAGCTGGTGTGCGGATATCTCAACGTTGGTGGTGACTTACTTTTCATAAACTTCTTGACGGAAATCTTGCAGCGACTTGTGCCAAGCGCAAAAGTAGTTACGTTGCAGGAACTTATTTATCAGATTCAATGAGAACTGAGCGGAAATGACCGAAAGCTATACCCCCAACATGAATTTGATAGTGACACACGATGCACCAGCCGCTATTGGTCCTTATTCACAAGGAATCAGGCTCGGGGACCTCGTTTTTGCTTCCGGACAACTGCCAATGGCTGCAGACGGAAGCATTGTGGAAGGAGGCATCGAAGCCCAGACACGCCAGTCTATCGAAAATCTGTCTAATATCTTGAAAGCAGCAGGGGCTGACCTTAGTACCGTCATCAAGACCACGGTGTTCGTTAAAGACCTCAATCACTTCACTTCAGTGAATGCAATTTATGCTGAGTGCTTTGGAGTGCACAAGCCAGCGCGCTCGACAGTTGAAGTTGCACGATTGCCAAAAGATGCTCTGGTGGAAATTGAAGCCATCGCTCATTTGCTCTAATTGATGGAATAATGGATTAAGTGTGACAGTTAAATATGGCCTAAAAGAATAATAGCGCTTTGCAAAACAAAGGAGACAATTGTGAAAAATGAGTTGAATATTGATGAAAAGGTTCCGTTTACAAGGTATGACCTCGGCTGGGTGATACTTTGTATAGGGATGGCTATCGGTGCAGGCATTGTTTTTTTGCCAGTGCAAGTTGGAATAACGGGCGTATGGGCTTTCGCTGCATCGGTCTTGCTGGCGTATCCGGCCTTGTACATGATGCAAAAGCTTTACCTGCAGTCGCTCTGCGAGTCGCAAGAAGCCCAAAGCTACGCGGGCATCATCACACAGTATCTTGGGAAGAACTGGGGGATGTTTCTAGCTGTGGTCTACTTCTTTATGCTGGTGAAGGGGATGCTCACTTACTCACTGGCCGTTACCTTTGACTCAGCAAAGTATCTGCAGAGTTTTGGCATAACTTCTGGCTTGTTGTCAGATAGCCCTTGGTTCTCGCTGGCTGTTCTTTGTGCATTGGTCGCGATTGCTGCACAGGGCGAGAAACTTCTTTTTAAGGTCGCGGGGCCTTTAGTTGTCTTTAAACTTGCGGTGGTCGTGCTTCTCGGCATTGTGATGATTCCTCGTTGGGACATTAGGAATAATTTAGCAGCCCTGCCTGACGCCAAACAGTTCATCATCGACACCGTACTTACCCTGCCATTTACTCTCTTCTCGATTCTTTTTGTTCAAATCCTAAGTCCAATGAATATTGCATTCAGGCGCGTGGAGTCGGACCCGAGGATTGCGACATATCGAGCTTTACGTGCCAACAGAATTGCATATTGGATTCTGGTTGTTTCCGTGCTTTTCTTCGCGGTTTCGTTCGCATTTTCACTTTCTCACGAGCAAGCGTTGTCTGCTAAAGCACAAAATATTTCCGCGCTTGCTCTTGCTGGCAGCGTCATGCCGGGCAATGGGGTGTTGTATTTGACGACTGCGCTGAATGTGTTTGCCATAGTGACAGCATTTCTTGGCATCTATCTGGGATTTGAAGAATCAATCAAAGGCGTTGTTTTCAATGTTTTGACAAGATTTGTGCCTGAAAGTCGTATAAACCATAAAGCAGTTTCCCTCGGAGTTTGTGTATTCATCGTGCTAGGTCTTTGGTTTTGGGTTCAAACTAGATTCTCCATTTTGCTGCTGCAGCAACTCGCATCACCAATATATGGGATTGCATCGTTCATTGTTCCCTGCATTCTGGTATACAAGGTTCCGGCACTCAGGAAATATATATCACCGAAAGTTTGGTATGTTTTCCTCTTTGGCGTAGTTGTCTGCACTGCACCAATTCTTAAGGCTATGGGTTATTAACCAAGGCGCACTTCAAGAATCTTGGTGCGGTTAGAGAAGGAATTATTTAATGAATAGCATTTCTTTAGGCAATAGTACGCAATTCGACTTCGAGACTGTTGTCGACAGGTCAAACAGCAATTCTTTGAAGTGGGGCAACCCAGTTGGGTCGATGACCGTGCTTCAAGCTGCTGCCGAGCCGCTGCCGATGTGGGTAGCCGACATGGACTTCAAGTCTCCCCCCTCCGTGATTGACGCGCTGCATGAAGCCGTCTCTCATGGGGTCTACGGTTATGGCGGCGCTCCGACAAAAGGCTACTTGGATGCCGTGACGGGCTGGCAGTGGAAGCGCTTTGGGTGGGATGTCGACAACGACTGGGTGTTGCCGATTGCAAGCGTGATTGCAGCCCTGAAGACTATCGTGCAGTCGTTCTCACAACCCGGGGACACCGTGCTCATACAGCCGCCTGTGTATGTGCACTTCCACCAGGACGTTCTCATCAACGGGCGCCACCTTGCCCTTGCTCCGTTGACGCAAGACGGTTCCAAGTATCGATTCGACGCCAAAGTCTTCGAAGAGGCGATTCGAGAGAACACGAAGATTTTTATCCTGTCGAACCCGCACAACCCAACTGGGAACGTGTGGACGGAGGATGAGCTTCGGACCATGGGCGAAATTTGCCTGAAGCATCGCGTACTCGTGGTCGCGGACGAAATCCACTGTGACTTCGTATTCGGTGCAGGCAAGAAGCACGTCCCGTTTGCTTCCCTTGACCCCAGGTTTGCGCAAAACAGCATCACTTGCACCTCTGCAAGCAAGACGTTCAACCTGGCGGGGCTGCAGTGCGGGAACATGTTCATCGCAGACAAGGTGAAGCGCGAGGAGGTGTATCGGACCATCGAGCGGAACTACAACACGCGGGTCAATGTTCTTGGCATGGTCGCAACGGAGGCAGCCTTCACGCACGGAGCAGCATGGGTCGATGAACTGGTTGCGTACATCGCAGAGAACCAGAGGCACTTTGCCAGCCAGGTAAACGCGTTGAAGGCTGGCGTCGAGGTGCTTGAAATGGACTCTCTGTACCTGGCATGGATGGACTTCCGGAAGCTGGGCATGAAGCCCGCGGAGTTGGAAAACTTCCTGCTGACCAAGGCCCGTCTCTGGCTCGACAAAGGCCCGAAGTTTGGTGTGGATGGGCACGGGTTCATGCGCGCGAACTTGGGCTGTTCGCGGCATACCGTTGACGCCGCCATCGAGCGACTTTCTCACGCTCTCGCGAGTCGCTGAGCGGCGGTCAGTGGAGCGCCTCCCAAGGCGCGCCACTGGCAAATTTAGCCGCGAGAAACGCAACAAACGCCCTCACGGCCGGATTGTTGTAGCGCGACTTGAAGTACAGCGCATACAGAGAATGTCGAGGAATTGGCGCGTACTCTGGAAGCACCGCCAGCAGGCGGCCATCTTGGATGTAGCGATGGGCTACATACGATGGAATACAGACAACGCCGCCACTGCTGATAGCCATCTCAGCGAGGGCCAGGCTTGAGTTGGAGATGGCTCGGCAAGGGACTTTCACAGAGAAGTCCTTGCCATCTCGAGAGAAGGTCCACTGACGCTGCACCGTCATGGCCGGATACAACAAGCAGGAGTGATGCACCAAGTCCTCAGGCTGCTTCAGAGGAGGATGGGCTCGCAGGTACTCCGGAGAGGCCGCGTACATCCACCTGATGGCCGTAAGGCGTCGACCTGGGAAGTCCCAGTCTTCGCGCGACGTGATGCGAAGAGCCACGTCGAACTCCTCGGAAGCGAGGTCCACGACCCTGTCTTCCAGGTTGAGTGAAAGTTCAATATTTGGATAGACCTCGGAGAATTCCTTCACCATCTTGGACACCTGCGTGCAACCAAACGCGATAGAGCACGACACCTTCAAGGAACCGGTGGGGTCGCGCAGCCGAAGCGCTTCATGAACAGCTCCTTCGGCCTCCTGAAGGATGCCCTTGGCCCGTTCAAACAACGTTGCTCCGCAGTCAGTGAGCGAGAGGTGACGAGAGGTCCGCTTGATGAGCGTTACGCCAAGCTCTGACTCGAGCTGGGCCAACGACTTGCTTACCGCAGAAGGTGTCAAAGACAAGGAGCGACCAGCCTTCGAAAGACTGCCCTCGGTCACGATTTTTACGAAGAGCTCGAGCCGAGATAGAGAGCTTGATAGGCGCATCTTGCTTGCAGAAAAACTGGTGACGTGGCCACTTGGATAGACCGACCCGTCCGTGGAACCTTGCTCCGCCCCGCCTGCTGGTTGCGCAGGCCATAAGGCGGGTGCAGAGCTGATGCCCACCTCTGACAAATGGCATCAGCATCTCGCCGCGCAGGATTCCACAGAAGCAGCTGGCCAGGCAAGTTTTCCAGTGCTTCACCCCTTGCTCTCATGTTGAACTTAATTTCAATTGAACATGAAGAGAGTGAAAACTAGACTGTTTCAAGCTCGCCGAACAGAAAAACTGTTCAGGTCCTGAGCTGGCTGCAACGACGCTACGTCGCAACGCTTAGAAAAGAACTTGAGACATGAAAACACTTGAACCAGCGGCACTTGCAGGCATTCGCGTGCTCGACCTGTCGCGCATCCTTGCGGGACCCAGCGCAACCCAACTGCTTGGCGACCTCGGCGCTGATGTTGTGAAGGTCGAGAAGCCTGGTGAAGGGGATGACACGCGTAAATGGGGGCCGCCCTACCAAAAGGATGAAGGCGGCGCAGAGACCGCCGAGAGCGCGTACTACCTGGCGGCGAACCGCAACAAGCGCTCTATCGCGCTCGACCTGGCAGACCCACAGGACCTGGAGCAGGTGCACAGGCTGTTGGAGCGGGCTGATGTGCTCGTCGAAAACTACAAGGTTGGAGGCCTGGCGAAATATGGGCTGGGCTACGAGCAGATAAAGGACCGTTACCCAGGATTGGTGTACTGCTCTGTCACCGGATTTGGACAAACCGGCCCCTATGCAACACGTCCAGGCTACGACTTCCTCATCCAGGGCATGGGCGGAATCATGAGCCTTACAGGGGACCCCGAAGGCGTGCCTTCGAAGGTCGGAGTAGGCATTGCGGACGTGATGACCGGCATGTATGCCACGGTCGGAATTTTGGCTGCGCTGCGCCACCGGGAGGCCACCGGCCAGGGACAGCACATCGACATCTCTTTGCTCGATACGCAGATTTCCTGGCTGGTGAATGCTGGCACGAACTACCTCATGGACCGCCAGCTGCCGCCACGTCTGGGCAATGGGCACCCCAACATCGTCCCCTATCAAGTTTTCACCGCAGCAGATGCACCCCTCATCCTTGCGGTGGGCAACGACGCCCAGTTCCGCCGCTTCTGTCAGGTTGCAGGGCTCGAGCACCTCGCCGACGATCCACGCTACGCCACCAATCAACAACGCATTGCTCACCGCAAGGAACTCTGCGAAGTCATCGATGCAGGCCTGAAGAAGCGGTCACGCGAGGACTGGCTGAAGAGGCTGGAAGCTGTGGGGGTTCCATGCGGCCCTGTCAACAACTTGCAGGACGTATTCGCGGACCCCCACGTCCAAGCGCGTGGCTCTGAGCTCGATATGCCCTGCGCCTGGGCTGAGGGGGGGCACATAAGCGTTCTGGCCAACCCGCTGAAGCTCTCCCTGACCCCTCCCACTTATCGCATGCCGCCCCCGCGATTGAACGAGCACATGAGCGAAGTGCTTACCGACTGGCTCTCCAACTGAAAAAAGAGGTACCGCAATGTTTGAACTCTCGAAAGAACAGCTCGCGCTGCAGCAGCGCGCTCGTGAGCTGGCGCAAACCAAGTTTGCTCCCACGGCCGCGGAGACGGACCGCACAGAACAGTACCCCTGGGAGAACGTCCACGCTCTTCGCGATGCCGGCTTCATGGGCATGACCATCCCCAAAAGTGTGGGAGGCGGTGGGCTCAACTATCTGGACACCGTCATCGTCATCGAGGAAATGGCGAAGGCATGCGCGACGATGGGCCGCATCACGGTCGAGGCCAACATGGGCGCGATTAGCGCTATCGCCAAGTACGGCACGCCCGAGCAACTGAAGATTGCATCTGAGCTGGTTCTGGCTGGCGACAAACCTGCCATCTGCATTTCGGAGCCAAACGCCGGCAGCGCAGCGAGTGAGATGACCACGCGCGCAGACAAAAAGGGCGACCACTACATCCTGAACGGCGAGAAGTACTGGATTACTGGCGGCGGCGTCTCTAAGCTTCATCTCATCTTCGCTCGCGTGTTCGATGACGGTGTGGACCAGGGCATCGGTGCCTTTGTATGTGTTCGCGACGACAACGGCCCAGAAGGCTTGACCATCGGCCGACGCCTCTACGCCATGGGTGTCCGCGGCATCCCCGAGACGCATGTGCACTTCAAGGACCTGCAGATTCACAAGTCGATGTTGGTGGTCCCGCCCGGTGGCCTCAAGCGTGGCTTCGCTTCCCTGATGACTGCCTACAACTCCCAGCGAGTGGGTGCTGGCACGGTCTCCCTGGGTATTGCGCAAGGCGCCTTCGAGGAAGGCCTGCAATACCTCAAGACTCGCCAGCAGTTCGGACGCCCCATCGCCGAGTTCCAAGGGCTGCAGTGGATGCTGGCGGACATGTCCACCCAACTGGAAGCCTCGCGGCTGATGCTGCGATACGCGGCCTGCAGCGCCTTCACCAGCGAGACATCCTTCCCCGACATTGACAAGGCTGCCCGCGCAAAAATCTTCGCGGCTGAAGTCGCCAACAAGGTGACGAACGATGCGCTGCAGTTCTACGGTTCCTCGGGCTATGGACGAGACCAAGCCATGGAGCGCCACGTGCGCGACGCTCGGATGTTCACCATCGCGGGCGGGACCGCACAAATTCTTCGCACACAGGTTGCGTCGAAGCTCCTCGACATGAAGTTGCCTCAGACCCGTGAAGGCTACGTGACGTTGGCTCAGAAAGCCGCGGCCTAAGCCGCGCACGCCCCCGCTCTGCCTTGGAAATTCATACACACAAAGAGACAAAACCATGCAGCGTAGAGAACTCCTTTCCCTGGCCCTGGGCGCCATCGGTCCCGTATCGATGGTGCAGGCGCAATCGAAGTATCCGGCTCAGCCGATAAAGTTGGTTGCACCCTTTCCTCCAGGTGGAACTGTCGACATCCTCTCCAGAACTTTGGGGGAGCAGATATCGAGAGAGCTTGGCCAGTCGGTAATCGTCGACAACCGAGGTGGAGCGGGGGGCACGATTGGGGCAGACATTGCCTCGAAAGCAGCTCCAGATGGGTACACAGTGCTGTTTGGGGCTGTGCACCATGCCATCGCCCAGTCCGTCTATCCCAAGCTGAACTACGACATCCGCAAGATGTCATCTGCAGCTTTCCTGGGGCGCGTTAATCACGCGGTAATTGTCAACAACGCCTTGCCGGCGAAGAACATTGCCGAGCTCATCGCGTTGCTGAAGGCTGCCCCAGACAAGTACAGTTATGCGACACCTGGTGCCGGCACCATGCAGCACGTGATGACGGAGTACTTCAAGAACGTCACCGGCACCCAGATGACCCACATCCCTTACAGGGGCTCAGGGCCGGCGATTGTGGACCTGATTTCCGGCAATGTGCATGTGATGTTCGAGACGATGCCGTCTGCTCTGCAGCACATCAAAGCGGGAAGCGTGCGGGCCATTGCGGTGACCTCGGGTCAGCGTGCGAAGTACCTTCCTGACGTCCCGACGGTTGCGGAGAGTGGTGCACCCAACTACGACGCGACAAGTTGGTATGGGCTGTATGCACCACCCAAGACACCTCAGGCAGTGCTGGACCAATTGAATCGCGCGGTCAATGCTGCCTTCCAAAACCAGAGCTTTGTCGAGCGCTGGGTTAGCCTCGGAGCCGACCCCGGTGGCGGCGCTCCTGACGACCTCACGAAGCTGACCGCCAGCGAAGTTGCGCGTTGGGCCGAGGTCGTGCACAAAGCAAAAATCCAAATCTAGAGCATGACTGAGATGGCTATGTCCAGCACTTCAAGTCCGTTTGGAGCGACCTGTTTTGAATGAAGCTCGAGCTCCTTTGGGCCAGAAGCGGCTTCGCGTCACCTTGAAGCAGCTGGAGGTCTTTGTCGCGGTCGCAAAGGAGCGCTCAACTAGGGCGGCGGCAGACTCTGTTGCTCGCTCCCAATCTGCGGCAAGTAGCGCCCTCGCTGAGTTGGAGTCAAACATGGGCGTACCGTTGTTTGACAGGGCCGGTCGCCGCCTCATCCTGAATGAGTCGGGCGCCAAGTTGCTCCCGGTTGCTATCTCGCTTCTTGACCAGGCGCTTGAGCTTGAGCATTCCTTAGAGGACGTCTCGGGGGGCTCCTTGGTCATCGCAGCAAGCATGACCATCGGGGAGCACATTTTGCCGGAGGTGCTGGCTCGGTGGCAGAGGAAGCATCCGAGCAACCCTGTCCGGATGCTCATCTCAAACAGCGCGTCTGTGCTTGATGCTGTTGAGAACTTCGATGTCGATATCGGTTTCATCGAAGGACAACAAACCCGCAGCGGCCTTATCCTTCAGCATTGGTTCAACGATGAAATGGTGGTGGTTGCAGGCTCGACCCACCCGTTCGCTCAACGCGATGTGACGATTTCAGACTTGAGGTCCGCCAGTTGGGCCATGCGCGAGATGGGTTCGGGAACCAGAGAGTCTGCCGAGCGCTGGCTCGTCGAGACCCTTGGTCACATAAAGGTTGAGTACGAACTCGGCTCGCCGCAGGCTGTGGCCGCATTCGTGGCGAGCAGCGTCGCGTTGGCATGTTTGCCGCGCCATGCCGTAGCGCGAAACGTGAAGGCCGGAGAGCTTTCCATCCTTCGTACAGAGATGCCAAGGGCATCGCGGCGCTTAGCGGTTGTCACCCATGGCGCACGGAGGCTGGGAGCAACCAGCCAAGCCTTCATTGACCATTGCCAACGGTGCTCAGCGTTGGCCCCAGAGTCCGGCCTGAAGGACGATGAACTCTGGAGGCTGGCTCGCCTCATCGCAACCAAGCAATCGCCGGGCAGCGACATCGACAACGCCGCGTGCATCTAAATACTGTTCTGCAACGTCAACCGGAGGGCCGAGGGCCCACTGCCATGAATCAAGTCGCAATCCAAGACTGCTACCCCAAAGAGTTCTCTCACTGCTACGGCTGCGGCCCTAGCAACCCTGTGGGTCATCATCTGAAGACGTATCTCGTCGAAGACAAGACCTTTGCAAAATTCACCCCCGGACCGCAGCACAGCGGCGGTGTCCCGGACCATGTCTATGGCGGCATGATTGCGTCGCTGCTTGACTGCCATGGCACGGCTTCCGCTGCCGCATTTGTCTACCAACACGAACAGCGTGAGGTGGGGAGCCAACCACCGGTCAGGTTTGTCACGGCTTCGCTGAAAGTGGATTTCAAGCGTCCAACACCGCTGCACACTGAACTGACGGCGCAAGGAAAACTAAGGTCGATTGACGGGCGCAAAGTCTGGGTCGAGTTGGAGCTTCTCGCCAACGACGTCGTGTGCGCCACCGGCGAGATGCTCGCGATTCGAATTTAGGGACTCAGGTCTCTTGCGCACGCCGTGCGTTGAGGCGCTCTTGCGCCTTCTGCTCAGCCTGGAACTTTCGGGTTTCTTGCCAGAATGCTTGTGCCACAAGGGAGAGCTTTTTATCGTTGAGGCACGCCAGACCGATACGGCGGGATGAGCCAGGCGATAAAGGCCTTACCACGACACCTGGATAGAGGTCTGGAAGAGCCAGCTTGGCAAGCATCGAAATACCTTTCCCTCGAGATACCAGCTCAAGGATGGACATCAACTGAAGCAGTTCGTACGTGACCCTTGGGGTAAGACCATTCCTGGCGAAAAGCCTTGTGACCAAGGTTTTGGAGCCTGCCCTGGTCATGATGAACGGGTCGAGTGTCATCGCCTTCAACGGCACGACATCCAGCTTTGCCAAAGGGTGGTTACTCGGCAGAACTGCCACCAGTTCGTCAATGGCCAAGGTCTGGGTTTCGAAATCTGGCTTTGGCAGCGTGACGACGCCCAACTCCAGGCGACGCTCGACGATATCTTGAGCCGTTTGCTCATCAGGCTTCTCGGTCACTATGACATCGACGCCGGGGTACTTTTTCCCAAAGCGTTCAAGCAGCGCCGGAAGCACTCGTGTCGTCCCACTTGCGCCGAAGGAGCCTAGACGCAGCGTGCCCGTCTTGAGCTCTGCACCGGCAAGTGCGTTGACCTGCACCATTTGCAGTGAGGAGAACACATCTCGCACATGAGGAAGAATCTGCTCCCCTGTGGAAGTGAGCTTCACTCCAGAAGCATTGCGATCAATGAGCTCTGTGCCCAAGGCTTCTTCCAGAGCTCGAAGAGCGTGACTGGTCGCCGATGGGGACATGCCGAGCTTGGCGCCACCGCTGGCAATTCCGTCCGATGTGATGAGGGTCAGCAGGAGCTCAAGTTGGCGAAGGGTTGGTGCGCTCATGTGGGATTGCAATCGCAAAGTTTGGATGGTCTCCCGCATTTTGTGCTGCGGGCCGCCCGTCTGGAATGGGCGGCCGCATGTTGCCGTAGCGGAAAGCTAAAAATCAGCTTCGTCTAAGTTGCGCTTCTGGCCGGCCGTGCTCGCCTTCGCTTGTCGCAGGCATTGCCAGGGCTTCACTTCGTGGTGTTGACCTGCTTGAGGAGCTCCGTGACCCTTCGATAGTCCACCCAGGTCTTCGCCTTGGCTGCTTCACCATCGCGGTAGACGATTTCCATCCCTCCATTCTTCGCAAAATCGCGGAACTGTTGCGTCTCCATCGCCGCCTTCAGCGCATCGTGCATATGTTTGACGGCTGGCTTGGGCGTGCTCTTGTGCGCGAGGAGCATATAGCGGACGCCCATCGACACAGGGAAACCTTGCTCCTTCGCTGTGGGGGCGTCTGGCAAGCCGCCTTGGCGTTCCTCGCTGAACGAAGCCAGCACGCGAAGTGTGCCCGCCTGAATCTGTGAAGAGACCTCGACAGGCTGTGCAACTGCGGCCGAAATTTGACCGCCCAGCAATTGGGGCCCGCCTTGGCCCCAGCCCGCAAATGGCACCTCAATGAGATTGGCGCCGCTGACCTTGGCCAGCGTCAAAACGCTGAAGTGGCTAAACGTTGTCACGCCGGGGAAGCCGATGCTGACCTTGCTCTCTGCTGCTCCCCTGGCCTCAGAAACCAGTTGTCCGAGATTTTTGAAGCGCGAGGAAGTTGGAACCACAAGAATGGGCGAGAAGCTCGCTACATCGGCAACGTATTCGATGTCATCAGGCGTCTTGTATGGGGTCTTGAGGACCTGGGGGGAAAGGGCAACGTTGGAGTTGGGCGCGAAAACAAACTGGAGTCCATCGGGCTTGGCCTGGACCAGTGATGAGAGAGCGGTTGCCCCGCCCGCGCCCGGTCTGTTGGCCACGATAAGTCCTGCTGGAAACTTCGGCTGCATCAGCGCTGCGAGTTGGCGCATGACGATGTCCGCTGTCCCACCTGGTGCATATCCGACCACGACCGTGACCGGTTGAGAAGGGGCCCCTTCATCTGCTTGCGTGATACCTGACAGGCAGGCTAGCGCTATACCAACGAGTTGGTATTTCATTTTTTGTCTCCTTTATGTGTGCCGGGATGGCACGGATGACCTGGGGCCTCTCTCGTTGGAGGAGCCTTCTCAGGACTTGAGGACTACAGCGCGCTTGGCCATCTTTGCTTCTGCTTCTGGACGCAAAGTCATACCAAGGCCCGGCGTAGTCGGCACTTCGAAGCGCCCTGAGACCGGCTGCAGGTCCTCGACAAACAGGTCTCGGTTGCAGGGCTTGAGCGCGTATGTGTGATGCTCGTGAATTTCAAAGTTGGGGATGGCCGCTTCGAACTGCAGCGCCATAGCTGTGGCCAATGGAGAGCCGCACACATGTGCCTGCACACCCACGTCATGTGCATGGGCCAGATGGGCAATTTTTACGGCTTCGCTGATGCCGCCGACGAGGCCGACGTCCGGCTGAATCATGTCCATCGAGCCTGCGACCAAGTAGGGCAAGAACCCCCAACGGGTATAGAGCCGCTCACCGGCCGCAATGGGAACTGGCGACTTGGCGGCAACCCGGTTGTGGGCGTTCATTCCGTTGTAGTGCGTCGGCTCTTCCATGAACAGTATGCCGAGGTCTTTCAGTTCGTCCGCAAGCTGAAGTGCACCCCCCATCGACGTGAACGAATGAAGCTCCAGGATGATGTCTGCATCTGCGCCGATGCCTGTCCTGATGGCCTCCATGCGCTTGCGGACCAAGCGTCGCTCTGCCGGCGTGAGGATGCCCCTGAGTTTTGCAGCGCGAGTGCCATCCGGGGCAATCATCAAGGGGTCGACCTTCACACAGTCGTAGCCCTCTTCGCGAGCTCTTTGCGCAGCCTCGAGATACCGGGAAGCATCTACAAGGTTCGAAACCTTGTCAGTTGTCCAGTCGAACTGAAGCTGACTTGCATAGCAGCGCAAGGGAGCTGGAGTATCGGCTCCGAGAACGCGGTGGACAGGCTGGTTCAGAGCTCGCCCCTTGATGTCCCAAAGCGCTGAATCGATGGCACTCATGGCACCGAAAACGACCGGGCCGCCGCCCTCTGCCCAAAAGGACTTACGCAGCATGCGCTCCCAGATGCTCTCCGTCGAGAAAGGGTTGTGCCCCAGTACAAACCTCTCCCCCAGCGCGAGGACCATGGGGCCCGCTGCAGGTGCTCCAGTGCCATAGGCCATGCCGACCTCACCCAGGCCACTGATGCCTTCGTCCGTATGGACGCGGACGAAGACGTGATGCCACGAGGCAATTCCACACTGACCGGACAGCTCGGCCTCAAGAACTTCGATGCGAGTGATTTTCATGGGAGCAGGAGATGGTTAGGCGTTGGAAACTTTGGCCAGGGCGAGCACCCGGTCGGCGATGAGCTCACACACCCGCAGCTCAGAATCCGCCGTGACACCGGCGATGTGCGGGGTGAGAAGTAGGTTGGGTACGCCAGACAGATAGGACCCGCTGGGCAGTGGCTCATCGTCGAAAACATCGAGAGCCGCAGCGCTGATGCGCTTGTTTTGGAGTGCTGCAGCCAGTGCAGATTCATCGACGATGCCGCCGCGGGCTGCATTGATGAGGACGGCGCCGGGCCACATCTTCGACAAGCGCTCTTCGTCCAACAGGCCACGTGTTTCAGCGGTCAGAGGAACGTGGATGCTGACCACATCAGCTGAACTGAGCAACTCGTCGAGTGACACGAACTCGCATGGATAGTCATGGACTTCTTGAGCGGCAGAGGGGTCATACGCAATGACTCGCATGTCCATCCGGCTTGCCAAAAGTCCTGTGAGTCGCCCGATTGAGCCGAAGCCCACCAGCCCCATCGTCTTGCCTGCAATCTCGAAGCCCTCAGGAGCCTTGGGACGAGTCCAGAGACCGCGTCCAATGTTCTCGCTCACGCTGTAGTGTGAGTACCTGAGAAGCATCATGGCGCAGGTGATGACGTACTCGGCCACAGACCGTGCGTTGGCACCAAAGGCCGGAATCACTTCGATGCCACGACTCCTGCAACCTTCAACATCAATGTTGTCGAGGCCGACACCCAATCGGCCCACAGCTTTGCATCTGTGTAGCGCCGAGAGGAGGTCTCCTCTGACTTGCGTGCGGTTCCGTACTATCAGCACATCGGCGTCCTGGGCCGCATGAAGCAGTTCATCGGTTCGCGTGAAAAGAGTGGGGGCGAAGTGCACGTCATGCTCCACTCGGAGGCGTTTCAGCGACACAGGGTGCATCAGTTCAGGCACCAGGACTTTCATAGCTCGTTCCTCTTGCGCTGCGTTACTTGGCTTCGAACTGGCCAAATGCTTCCATGGCGCGGACCGAGTACGAGTAGGCAGCACCTGCGTTCAGCGCGATGGCTGTGCCCAGCGCGTCACTCAGTTCCGCCTCGGTAACGCCCGCGGCACGTGCGGCGCTGGCATGTGCGGCGATGCAGGAATCGCAACGCGTCGTCACGGCCACGGCCAGGGCGATGAGCTCGCGTGTCTTGGCATCAAGCGCGCCAGCACCGTTTTGTGCTGCGCTCAGGCCCTGAAAGCCAGTGATGAGCTTCGGATTCGCTTTGGCCAGTGCGCCGGCTGCGATGCGGCTGTTCTTCAGTTGGTCAACCCAGTTCTTCAACATTTCGATTCCTAGTAGTTGCTTGTTTGCCGCCGATTGCCGAATCAGGCGGTTTTCTTGTATTGGAGAAGCCCTCCAGTACCCTTTGGGGGCCGCGCGCGCAGAGCAGACTCGATGGGGTCGCAACCCCAACCAGGCCTGTCTGGGACGACCAGCTTTCCATCACGAAACTCCGGCTGATGCGTGTACAGCTCACCTTCCCAAGCGAGCCTGTCGACGTCGACTTCCATGATTCGGAGGTTTGGAACTGCAGCTGCGAAGTGAAGATTCATCATCGTGCAGAGGTCGCCATAGAAGTTGTGTGGGGCAACGTTCACGTCGTGCGCCTCGCATACTGCGGCAATCTTCATGGACTGCCAAACGCCGTTCCACACCGTGTCGACTATCCCCACGTCGATGGCACGCTCCTCCAAAAAGGGCATGAAGCCGCGGACGCCGATGAGCGTTTCACAAGAGGCGATGGGTTGGCGGCTCTGGCTTCGAACATAGGCCAACGCCTTCGCATTGAAGCTGTCCGTCTCCACCCAGAACAGGTCAAAATCATCGATAGCGCGAAGCAGTTTCAACATGCCTTCTGGCTTGGCGTTGAAGTTGAAGTCGATGAGGATTTCCACGTCCGGACCTGCACCATCTCGAAGGGCCTCGAGCTGCGCCTGGAGGTTTCGAATAAGCTTTCGGTCTACGTTCAACTCAGGCGCGAAGGGGGCCGCAAAGCCAGGACGCCATGCGTACGCATCACCCTCATCGAAGATGAAGAGGTTGCTCTTGAGGGCACTGAAGCCCTTCGCTCGCACCTCTTGAGCGGCGCTCTTGACGCCATCCAGGTCAGTGATTCGGGGCTGATAAAAAGTGGGGTGATTGATGCGCCAAGTCGCGCAATGCGACCAGTAGACCGGTATCTCGTCGCGTAGCTTTCCGCCGAGGAGCTCGTAGCAGGGAACCCCAAGATGTTTGGCCTTCGCGTCAAGCAGAGCGTTCTCCAGGGCACCGATGGCTTGCGCGATGACACTGCCTGGTGCAGGTCGCGTGAGGCACAGAGCTTCCTGAAAAAAGCGTTCGTGAGCCCTGATGTCCTTGCCGACCAGGCGGCGGCCTATCTGCTCGATGATTGCCCCCACTCCTGGGGAGCCAAAGCCTTCGTCGTACTCGCTCCACCCAACGATGCCATTCTCAGTTGTGAGCTTGACGAAATAATAGTTACGCCAACCTGCGTCGCACAGGATGGTTTCAACCGTTGAGACCTTCATGTATTACACCAATGAATAGTTATTGATTAGGCTGGGGCGGACTCGTTGGAATATCCTGAGATAAAGCCTTTCATAGCTCCTGTGTCAGAGTCAAAAACATGTCGTGAGATACGTCCGATATTCCCGCCATACACATGGATGCTGATGGAGACTTGGTCATCAAACATGTTGGACACGCGATGAATATCCCCCAGCCGAGGTGAGACCATGTCAACATCTCCGGGCTTCAGGATATCTGTACCTAGCATCTGCATAGGTTTGCCGTTCTCGGGGAGGCCGAACCGCTCCCCCTTTTCTGAACCGCGCATCATGCCAATCAGCGCCCACACCGTATGATTGTGCACAGGCGTTTTCTGTCCTGGCCCCCAGACAAAACTCACCACGGAAAAACGGTCGTCAGGGTCGGCGTGAAGAAGATACTGCTGGTAGTACTGGGGATGAGGCTGTGCAAATTCGGCCGACAGCCAGTCATCGTTTTTAATGAGCCCCTCCAGGAGAGGGCGACCAGCTGCCAATATCGACTCTTCGTCATCGCCAAATGACGTGACAATTTTCGTGAATGCTTCAGCGAATTTTGTGAATCGTGGCGCATTGCAATGCGTTGTCATAATTTGTCTCCTTTTATTTTCTATAAGTAATGGAGCGGTTTTCTCTTAGGGATATTTTTAACTACCCCGCCTCACCGCTACCTCATGGTGGCCGCTCTCCGCGCAAGCTGCTCCAGTTGCTAAGCACGTACCGAAGCGACTCGGAAAATGCGTCAGGGCCAGCACGCAACCCGTCGTACGCCCGATGCCATCAAGGCACCTAAGCTACTGTCCTTGTTAGGTATTTTTTCATGCGCTGTCTCCGGCGTGGTTTGAAATCGCACTGTCTGGCTACATCGTAGGAACCACTTCACAGATTCATAAACGCAAAATTCCGACCTCATTGATTGGAAAAATCGTTCAATCCCAGCAGGGCTCGGCCTTCTGAGGGGGATGATAGGCGGACATCCGTTAGCTGCAATCCAGCAGCTGCCGGAGCACGCTATTGAACGGATTTTTCGCTCACCCTGATTAAAATTCTAGTGTTCCTGGGAGACTGATGTGGATTCTATGATTGTTGTCAATCATGCAAAATTCACCAACTTCCGAACGCGTTGGCTACGCAAGTTCAATATTTAATAGTGCGCAGCGCTTGGCCCCAGGACTCGGTTTATCTGTTTTGGTGGCGGTGGCTGCAACATTTATCACCAAGCTGCAAACTGGACCAGTTTTGTTGTATGCCCTGTTCCTGGGTATCGCATTCAACTATCTTAGCGCTGAGGTTCGTAGTAAGCCTGGAATCGAGTTTTGCTCAAAGATCGTATTGCGACTAGGTGTTGGGCTATTGGGTGCCCGTATTACTGCAGGACAAATCGCAGCTCTGGGTTGGAGTACGGCGGCTATAGTTATCTGCGCTGTAGTTTCCACAATTCTCTTTGGGTGGCTTATAGGGCGTAGGCTGGGGTTCAAGGCCTCGCAAGGAGTTCTTTGTGGCGGGTCAGTCGCCATTTGTGGAGCATCGGCAGCGTTGGCAATCTCCGCCGTTCTTCCTCAAACCAAGGACAGCGAGCGCTTCACCCTTATGGCAGTGGTGACCGTTACGGTGCTGTCTACGATAGCGATGGTGTTGTACCCGCTCATCGCTCAGGCCTTGCATTTTTCCCCGGAGCTGGCGGGATTGTTCCTCGGAGGAACGATTCATGACGTCGCCCAGGTCGTGGGCGCAGGCTACTCCATGAGCCCGGAGGTCGGTGATGTGGCCACTGTGGTGAAGCTCTTTCGCGTGGCAATGTTGGCCGTAGTGGTTGTGGTGATAGGCGCCTTGTTCAAGCGCTCCGCTGCTGCGTCTCGGGAACCGGGAAGCCCACAAAGCAAGCAGCCGATTGCCCCGTGGTTTCTTTGGATGTTCGTTGGCTTGGTCGTCGTGAACTCCTTCGACGTCCTGCCAATCCAACTGCGACAGAACATGGTGGATTTGTCGCAAGGCTGCCTGGTCGTTGCCATCGCAGCTCTCGGCATGAAGACTTCAATTCGAGAACTGGCGAAATCGGGATGGCGGCCGATGGCTCTCCTGGTCGGGGAGACCCTGTGGATTGCAGCCTTCGTACTACTATGCATCTGCTTCGTCTGAACGAATGTGGCCCCCACTACCTGCATCAGATTTCAATCATGCGCGCCCTGCGCTTTTTCCTGGCTGCTGCCTTTGCTTCTGACGTTGGGCAGTCAAGGGCGGCCTCCTTACGCAGCCAAGAGAGAAAAGAGATGAGGGTTGCTTTGGACATGCTTTCCTCCCTGTAAACGGCGTAGTAGGCCAGCGGAGACAGAACCGTCAAATCCGGGAGAAGGCGTATCAGCCGACCAGACTTCACGTCATCGCATGCCATCACACTTCGCGCTAACGCAATGCCTTGCCCGTCCACTGCCGCCTGAAGCACTGCGGCAGCGTTGTTGATGCGCAGGCCGCGCTCGGCCGGTACCTTGTCGACGCCGACATTTCCAAACCATGTTTCCCAGGTGACATAGCCTTCATCGCTGTCTCCGGTCATGTCATAGATAAGCGTATGGCCGAGCAGGTCGGCAGGGACTTGAGCCTTGATTTTTTTGAAGATGGCGGGTGAGCACACAGGAAAAACGGCTTCCTCCATCAACCTCTCCGAAACCAATCCTGGCCAGCTTCCCACGCCGTAGCGGACTCCGAGGTCAAGGCGTTGGTCGTCAAAGTTGGCCAGGCGCTGATTGATGTCCAGCAGCAGGTCGATGCCAGGTTCCTGTGTAGCGAAGCTGTCGATTCTCGGCAAGAGCCACTTAGACGCAAAGGTTGGGCTCACAGTGAGCTTCAAGGTGTTTTGCAGGGTCGACTCACGCAGTTTGGTCATGCCTTGTCCTAAGCGTTCAAACCCCGCCTGAATGTCGGGCAGTGCAGCCAAGGCTGCTTCTGTGGAAACCAGGCGCTGTCGTCCGCTGGAGCTGCGGGTGAACAGTGGGACCCCCAGCGAATCTTCCAGGGAGCGGACTAGCTGCCCCACGGCGGCAGAGCTCACACTGAGTTCCTGGGCCGCGGCGGAGAAGCTTTGATGCCGGGCAGAGGCCTCGAACGCCTTCAGCGCGTTGAGAAAAGATGGTGCATTCATGGGAAAGATTTTCTTTATCTATCGCAAAGAATATCCCATTTGCGAACCTGGAAGCAACTGCCAACAATGCCTGCTAAAAGGTTCAGCGGCGTCCAGTTGTAGGAGCGTAGAGCGATGCTGAAGCTTGAGAAATTATTTCTTGTGCGAAGCGCTGACAGCGCAATGACCGCCTGAATCATGCCCATCAACGCCGACCTTTCCGCACCAGCAATCGTTATCTCACAGGACCACAGGTGGATTGCCTCTCCGCAGACGGGCGTAGAGCGGGCAATGTTGGACCGGGTACCTCAAAGCAACCGGCCCGCAGTCAGGTCCGAGGGAGCGTCCCCTGTCCATGTGAAAACCGGCCGTTTTCTACCGACCTGCCACCCAGGGACCCGCGATGAGTAAAGACGCCGTGTCCATCGTGAGAGGGGGCTTGGCTGATCAACATCAAGTGCCTGCTATGGGCTCCCTCAATGCCTCCGACAGGACGCTTAACTTCCGCGTGTTGGCGGAGGTGTGGCCGTGGGTTGGGGCCCTGCTGCTGGACCGGGTACGCGGAGCTTTCGACCGCATGGCCTCTGGCCAAGTGAATTGCCGCATGGTCCTCACGATGAGAGCGCGATGCCAGCTATGAAGATGAACAGTTCAGTTGCGCGCTTGTCCGTCGCTCAGGCTTTGTCGGGTGCGAATTCCACCGTCGTTTACGCTACCGGAGCCATCATCGGTCACATGTTGGCTCCAAGGCCGGAGCTCGCCACCTTACCCATCACGATGTTTGTCGTCGGCATGGCTCTGTCTACATTGCCTGCCGGCCAGATAGCTCGGCGATATGGCCGTGCCAGGGCCTTTCAGTGGGGCAACCTGTGCGGGGTGCTCATGGGACTCATCGGATCGTGGGCCATCGTCCAGGAGTCCTTCACGCTCTATTGCCTGGCTACGCTTTTTGGTGGAGCGTATGCGGCGGTCGTGTTGAGCTTTCGGTTCGCTGCTGCAGAGTGTGTGACACCAGAAGAGAAGCCAAGGGCTCTGTCGACGGTGCTTGCAGGGGGTGTTCTTGCCGGTGTCGTTGGACCACAAATCGTCAACGTGACGATGAATTCTTGGCCTCCACATGCCTATAGCTTCACCTACATCTGTTCAGCCGCAGTTGCTGTGCTGTCGGCCTTGGTACTGAGCGGTGTGAAGTTCAATGTGGTCAAACCGAGCAGTGCTTCTGGGGCCACTCGAGCACTGGGTCCCATCATGCGACAGCCCCTGTTTATCGTGGCACTGCTATGCGGGACCGTCAGCTACCTGCTGATGAACTTCATGATGACGAGCGCTCCCTTGGCCATGGAGCTCTGCGGCATCTCAAGGTCGTACTCTAACGTCGGTATCGAGATGCATGTCATCGCGATGTACGCGCCAAGCTTCTTCACCGGGAGCCTCATTAAGAGGTTTGGTGAGAGTCGAATCATCTTGGTCGGCCTGGTGCTTACCGCGTGTGCAGCCGTCACCGGGCTTGCAGGCATCACCGTGAACCACTTCTGGGTAGGCCTTGTCCTGTTGGGCCTGGGTTGGAATTTCGGCTTCCTGGGTGCTTCTGCTTTGGTTCTCAAATGTCATGCACCAGAAGACGGGCCACGCGTGCAGTCCATGAACGACTTCATCATGTTCGGAGCCATGGCTATTGGCTCTTTTGCCTCAGGCAGTCTGCTGAGCACCTACGGATGGGATTGGGTTGCTGGTCTCATGCTTCCTCCAGTTTTCGTTGCTGCTTTGTCTCTCTTGTGGCTTGCCAAGGTACAAGCTGCACGACCGCAAGAAGCGGTACTCCGATAGTGCTGGAACTAAACACATTCCCGGTGCTTCTGATGTCCTTGCCATGACGCCAAGGCACGCTCTGAAGCGTGCCTGCTAGCGCATTGCATCTCTGACCGTCGTTCGCACTGACGACGGCACATTCGAACCAGTACAACAGCAAGGCCTCATCAAGTAATGACGACCAAGAGAACGAACAGCACGGCCGTTCAAGAGCAAAATTTTCGTGAGTCAACGGGGGCGCGTGCATGAAGAATCTGTTCGCTTCAGCAGTCCTCTGCTGGCTGGCTATATCGAACGTGCAGGCGGCGGCAGAAGGCAGCGCTGAGTGGCTGCCTAAGAGCAGCAGCACCAAACTTTTTTCCTCGATTGCGGGTGCTCAGACTTCAAGCGAAGTGCTCACCATCAAAGAGGTGACTGCTGATGTAGACGCAGCTCACATCAGCGCTCATGTCGAGGATGGAAACTATGTCTATCGCAAATCCATCTCGGTAGAAGATGCCGATGGCAAAAAGCTACCCATCAAGCTGTCTACAGGCACCTCTCACGACGACCCCTATTTCGGCGTGACCGAAATTTACGAAGGCACGCAACTTCGGGTCAGTGTGCCGGCGTCAGCCAAGGGTCCACTGGCCTTGCATTGGCAGGGCTGCGCGAGAGGAGGAGTGTGCTTTGCTCCTGACGTGCTGAAGGTTGATTTAGGAGCATCGTCGGCAGTCGCCGGGAGCGGCTCAGAACCCATGTTTGAGTCCCCGCAGTCTTTCACACCGGTGCTTGATGCGCCGGCCGAGCCGAGCGGCGATGCAATCGCTGGTGATGAAGCAGCTGCAAAACAGTTGGCTGCCCTCGGCCCTGTTGTTGGCCCACTTCTGTTCTTCGGCTTTGGCATTCTGCTGGCGTTCACGCCCTGCAGCTTGCCGATGGTGCCTATCGTTGCATCGATGGTGACAGGCGGCGCCTCGCCTCGCAGAGCCGCAGTTCTGGCAGGAACATATGTTGTGGCCATGGCGCTGACTTATGCGGGCATCGGTGTCCTTGCTGGCATCGCAGGAGCCAACTTGCAGGCTGCCCTCCAGACTCCATGGCTGCTTGGTTCCCTTGCGGCATTGTTCGTTGTGTTGTCAGCCTCGCTGTTCGGCGCCTTCGAAATCAGCCTGCCCGCAGGGCTGATGAACAAGCTGCAGGGCTCAGGTTCTGGCGGTAAAGGAGGTGCTATCGGCGCCTTCGTGTTGGGCCTTATTTCCGCTCTTATGGTCGGACCTTGCATGACTGCGCCGCTTGCTGGAGCGCTGCTCTACATCGGGCAAAGTGGTAGTGCGGTGCGCGGAGGCTCAGCCCTTTTCATGCTTGGGCTCGGCATGGGCGTGCCGCTTATTCTTATCGCTATCTTTGGAGCAAGAATACTCCCGCGTCCCGGGGCCTGGATGGAGCGTGTACGGGTCGTGTTCGGCTATGTGATGTTGGGTCTGGCCGTGGAAATGCTGGGCAGGTTTCTGCCGGGCAATCTAACGCTGGGGTTGTGGGGAGCGTGGATGCTTGGCGTTGCAGTTGGGCTGTTCACCTGGAGCAGGAGAGCAGGGTTGCTACGTGCACAGCCCTTCTTGGGCTTCGGTGGAGCACTCTTCGGTATCTGGGCCGTCTTCCTTCTGGTGGGGGCTGCTTCGGGTAACTCATCACTCGTCAATCCCCTAAAGACCGCAGGTAGCGTCTCACAGCCGTTAGTCACGCGCATGGTGCCGGTGAAGTCGACCGACGACGTTGACGCTCTTTTGGCTTCCGCAGGCGCACGAGGCCAGTGGACGTTGGTCGACTTCTACGCCGACTGGTGCACCAGTTGCCATCACAACGAGCGCTTGGTGTTCGGCGATAGCAATGTTCAGGCGGCATTGGCCTCCGTCCAGGTACTGAAGCCGGACGTCACTGCCAACGATGCGCAAGACAAGGAGCTGATGCGCCGGTGGGCAGTTCAAGGGCCCCCAACGATGCTGCTTATTGGCCCGGACGGTAAAGAGCGTCGCGCCCAACGTAGTGTCGGTGAGATGTCTGCGACTCAATTCCTGAAGCGTCTGGAGCAAGCCAAGTCGTCATAGTCCTCAGGTCTCCATCGGCCTCCTATGATTGACTACTTCTCGGTATTCAAGGCGACAAGCCAAATGGCCCATGCTGGATTAGGTGCGAGCGAAGTCCGGTCTCTCCCTCGTAGGTCGAACGACTGGAGATGCACTTAAACTGGTGCAGAGGTCTTCATGAATTCTTGGTGCAAGAAACTGGCCTCGCAGGTCCCAGGGCCTGCTTTCTCGTGTCATTCGAAAGCGCTCTATCAAGGGAATCATGACCAGCCTGTTTTTTTCTTATACGCACAAGGATGAAGTTCTCCGTGACGAGCTGGAAACCCATCTGACATTGTTGAGGCGCCAAGGCCACATAGATGTCTGGCACGACCGTCGTATCAATGCTGGAGATGACGTTGACGAGACGATTTCGAACCACCTGAACAGTGCCGACATCATTCTGCTGCTCGTCAGCGCCGATTTCATCAGTTCGAACTATTGCTACTCGAAGGAGATGGCGCGCGCGTTGGAGCGCCATGAGGCCGGTGAAGCCCGGGTAATACCTGTCATCCTGCGCCCCTGTGATTGGCACACCGCTCCGTTTGGGAAGCTTCTTGCAGCCCCCAGGGACGGGCGAGCGGTGACTGCGTGGCCAGACAAGGATGAAGCGTTCACCGACGTAGCGAAGCAGGTGCGCCAGGCGCTCGGTGCGAAAGCTCAGGTGGCATCGCCGGTGCCGCGAAATCTGGGTGTTCCTACTGCTGCGCCCGCAGCTGCGATGCCTGGGTTTCTCCACCAATTTGCGCAAAGTGGTGAGCTGCCAAGGTCCAGCAATCTGCGGCTGAAGAAGGACTTCACAGAGCGTGACCGTGACGAATTTCTCCGTGCGGCGTTCGATTACGTCTGCAAGTTCTTTGAGGGGTCGCTCACGGAGCTGGCGCATCGAAATGATGGGGTCGAGAAGTCCTTTGACCGTATCGACTCCCGTTCCATGGCTGCATTCGCATACAGGAACGGGAAACGAATCGCTCAGTGTTCTATCCGTCTTGATGCTCCAGGTAGGGGCGGCAGCATCCAATTCTCCTACGATGCTTCTCCTCATAGCGGCTACAACGAAGCCCTGCATGTCGAAGCAAACGACCAAGCTCTCTTCCTTGTGTCTATGGGCATGGGCGGGTTCATGAGGGCCAACGATGGACGAGAGAAGGAACTGACGCATGAAGGTGCGGCCGAGCTTCTTTGGCACATGTTCATACAGTCTGCGCAGGGCCGATAAAGCATCTCAAGGAGCCGCCGATGAACACGGACGAAGAGAAAATACTGGCTCACTTTGAGCGCAAGAGGACCAACTTCCTTGAGGACTACAAACTGCAGGACCGGCCTGTTCTGACAATCCAGTGCCAAGCCTCCTCCATCGGAACTATCAACGTGGAGCAGCAGGAGGTTCTTCGCGCTCTCGAGGCTGGTGCGATAAACATGGCGCAGGATGGCTGGTGGCGCGGGTTTGTCAGCCAAGACGGAGTCGTCCGCGTGTTTGACGGCGTGTCCTCTACAAGACCCTCGGAATACGCCAAATACAGCACCGAGGTGCATGAGGATGGTCACTTCATCGCGGCAGTTTGGGGATTTCCTGAGAAGTCTGACACCATGCTTCTGGGGGAGTTTTACGGCCACGCCTTTCGAGATGCGCTGTTCACGGCTCAGCAAGTGCTAGTGGCCGCAGGTGTCCAAGGGAAAATTCGTCGGACTGCGGTGCTCGACAACTCCAACAAGATTGGGTTTCTCCGCGGAGGCTATGAGCTTCTACCGGCACCGGGGGCGCAAACTGCTGCAATGGCCTCTTGAGGTGCTCAGCATCGAGGAACTGGCCAAGACGTGGGCTCGTCCAGCAGCTCGGCTCATGCGTGCCTATCATCAGACTCTGCCCTCTTCAATGAACACGGAGTTTTAAGCGCAGTTGCGCTTCCTTACGCATCAGTGTCTCTAGGATGTCCCTCCAGTGGAGGTCCTCCCAGTGAGGTCACTTTACTTTGAGGAGGCCGCTAGCTTCAGTCCGAAGGCTACAAAAACGCATCCGGTCAGCCAGTCCATGACCTTCATTGCGGAGGGACGGCTCAGAAGTGCACCAAGCGGAGCGGCTGCTCCAATGAGCAAGGCGAACCACAGAAGAGTCAATGCAACGTGACAGCAAGCCAGGAAGAATGAATACGCGGCCACGTTCGCCGCTTCAGCAGGGATAAACTGCGGTAGGAAGGTCACGTAGAACACCCCGACTTTGGGATTCAAAAGGTTTGTCAGCAACCCTTTTGCAAATGCTCCGGTGCTTGGCTTGGCGCCGTGGCTGGGCATGTCGCCAGACTTGACACTTCTTGACGTCATGAGCAGCTGGACACCCATCCATATCAGGTAGGCCGCCCCAGCCCATTTGACCGCGTTGTAGGCGGCCTCTGAGGCATGCAAGATTGCGCCAAGACCAAGGGCAGCTGCTGAGCCCCAGGCGAGGCAGCCCGCAGCGATGCCGAGGGCCGCCATAGCAGCAGGGTGGCGACCCTCGGTAGCCACCGCGCGCAGCACCATAGCGGTATCTACGCCCGGAGTCATGGTGAGGATGGACGCTGCCAGCAAGAACGCAAGCAAAAGGGGAACATCAACCACGGTACATCCTTACGCGCAGGCTGCAACAACAACGATTTCAACTCGCCATGAGGGGTTCGCCAAGCAGGCCTCAACGGTTGCTCGAGGAGGGGCATCGCCCTCAGGCACCCAAGCGTCCCAGGCCTCGTTCATTCCTGCGTAGTCGGCCATGTCAGCCAAGTAAATGGTGGCCATCAAAACTCTCCGTTTGTCGCTTCCGCCCTCGTTCAGCAAGCGGTCGATGGTGGACAGCACGTCTGCTGTTTGCGCCCCGATGCCCTCGACCCCTTCGGAAGGCACTTGGCCGGCTAGATAGATGGTGTTCCCATGGATGGCCATGTCCGAAAAGCGCGGCTCGACGTGGAATCGTTTGATGCTGTTCATGCAGGTGTTGGGCGCTCATCGAGCGCGTGCCTTTTCTGTGTTGGGCTGGGCCATGTGACGCCGGGCGGCATGCGGCCAAGACGGTCGAGTATGGTGCCAGCTTCGGCTTGACGGCCCGCGCCGCAGAAGTCTTCACCCCCACCTGAAGATGGGCAGCCGACTTCGTTGGCACACAATAATTTTTACTACACAGACAGTTTGTCAGTTCTGAGATAGCCCCCTGATTCCCCGGCCCCGTCCTATCGCTTAGCGGCGCCTTCGTGCTGGGCCTTGTTTCCGCTCTCATGGTCGGACCTTGCATGACTGCGCCGCTTGCTGGAGCGCTGCTCTACATCGGGCTAAGTGGTAGTGCGGTGCGCGGAGGCTCAGCCCTTTTCATGCTTGGGCTCGGCATGGGGGTTCGGCGATAGCAATGTTCAGGCGGCATTGGCCTCCGCGCAGGTTCTGAAGCCGGACGTCACGGCCAACGATGCGCAAGACAAGCAGCTGATGCGTCGGTGGGCAGTTCAAGGGCCCCCAACCATGCTGCTAATTGGCCCGGATGGTAAAGAGCGCCGCGCCCAACGTAGTGTCGGTGAGATGTCTGCGACTGAATTCCTGAAGCGTCTGGAGCAAGCCAAGTCGTCATAGCCCTCAGGTCTTCAGCGGCCCTTACGACTAGCTACTTCCCGGCGGTCGAGGCGAGCAGCGTTGTACTCGGTCCAGTGTGTCGTGCGGTACTTCGCTCGAGGTGGCTTATTCATGGATGAAGCCTACCAAGTTGGAGGGCTTCGCCTGCATGTCTAGGCCGACTTTTACAGCAACGCCGATCAGAGGGCGCGCGCAATCACTTCCTTCATGATTTCGCTGGTGCCGCCGTATATGCGTTGAATTCGTGCATCGGTGTACATACGCGCGACCAGATATTCGGTCATATAGCCGTAGCCGCCAAACAGTTGCACACAGACGTCGACGACCCGGCCCTGCGCTTCCGATGTCCAGAGCTTCGCCATCGATGCCGTCGCGGTGTCAAGCCGCGCTGCGAGCAGATCCTCTACGCAGCGATCAACAAACACGCGGCCGACCTGGATCTCTGTCGCGATTTCAGCAAGCGTGAACCTGGTGTGCTGCAACTGCGCGAGTGCTTGCCCGAATACCTGACGATCCCGCACATGGGCCAGTGTGGCGGCGTAGGCACCTTCCATAGCGGCAACGGCCATCACCGCAATCACCAGCCGCTCATAGGGTAGGTCCGACATCAGTTGAGCGAAGGCCTGGTCGGGCGTTCCGCCCAGTAGATGCTCGTCCTCAACACGCACATCGTCGAAGAATAACTCCGCCGTATCCTGGGCCTTGAGGCCAATCTTGTCGAGCAACCGACCCACACGGAAGCCCGTGCAGTTGGCGGTCTCGACCAGAAAAATCGACATGCCGCGTGCGCCTTCGGTAGGGGAAGTCTTGGCCACTACCAGCACCAAGCCTGCCAGCAGGCCGTTGGAGATGAAGGTTTTGGCCCCATTGATCACCCACTGGCTACCGACATGCTCGGCACGGGTGCGCACAGCCTTCAGGTCTGAGCCTGCACCTGGCTCGGTCATCGCAATCGCGCCAATGCACTCGCCGCTGACCAGGCGCGGCAGGTAGCGGCGCTTTTGCGCCTCGGTTCCATGATTGAGGATGTAGTGCGCGACGATGTTGTGCACCGAGTGGTTCATGCCGCTGAGGCTGCGTCGCGCCATTTCCTCGTAGAACACCGCTTCGTGGCGGAAGTCGCCTCCGGCGCCGCCCCATTTCTCAGGAATGTCCGAGCACAGCAGCCCCAGCGCTCCCGCCTGGGACCACAGCGCACGTTCGACGTGACCCTTCTGGCGTGCGAGTTCATCGCCCGGAATCACGTGTTCTTCAATGAAGCGGACGACGGTGCTGCGGTATTGCTCGATGTCCGCGTCGGACCACGAACGTTCAAATGAGATAGGCATGGCGGCAGTGTCGCGGCGCCGTCGATTGCCGGCCATCGGCGGAAATGACGACTTTGCAGCACAAGCGGTACGGCAAATCCGCAGCAGAATCGTCCGAACTGCCGATGTCCGAGGCAGGCTCGCTCTTTGACGATGGGCTTCTCGCCGCTGCGAGATTCACAACAACAAGGAGAGACAACTCATGGACATTGGTATTACGCTTAACCGGCGCGATGTTACGTTAGGTGCAAGTATCGGCGTAGGTATCTGCCTGGCGCTCAGTGCGTGCGGCGGCTCAGGCACTCCGGACACCATCGAGGTGACGCAGGCGACCAAGTGCACACAGCTGGAAAACACCACACTGCCCGCCAGTGCCATCGGACTGCCCACGCGGGGCGCCGTGGTGCAATCGGCCACGCTGCAAGCGGCGTCGGCGCAAAACGGCACGCCCGAGTTCTGCAAGGTAGTGGGTTCGGTGCTTTCGGCCAGCGACGCTGATCCTGCCATCCAGTTCCAGGTAAACCTGCCCACACGCTGGAACTTGAAGGCATTGCAATTCGGCGGAGGTGGCCTCAACGGCAGCGTGATCACCGCTATCGGTCAGTTCACCCACGGTCCTGCCGTCGGTCCGACGCCGCTGGCGCAGGGCTATGCAACTTTTGGCAGCGATTCGGGCCACCAAGCCGGTCCGCTTGATGGCAGCTTTGGCCTGAACGCCCAAGCACTTGCCAACTACGCCGGAGAGAGCGTCAAGCGCACCCATGACGCGGCAGCACTGCTGATGCAGCGCTACTACGAGCGTCCGGCACGGCGTATGTATCACATTGGCGGCTCCAAGGGCGGGCACGAAGGTCTGGTTGCAGCCCAACGCTATGCCTCCGATTACGACGGTGTTGTCGCCTACTACCCCGCAGCTCAAAACCCGCTGCTGGTGTTGGCCTGGAACCGGATGTGGCGCTCGGTCTATGGCAGCTCAACCAGCGGCGCAGAGCTCAATGACGAAAAAAAGCAGTTGCTCAAGGCGCGTACGCTCGCTGCGTGCGACCGCCTCGATGGCGCTGAGGACGGCATCATCGCAAATACTGCTATGTGCCAAGCCAAGTTCGATGTCGGCACACTGCGCTGCGCCAGTGGCGCAGATGAAGGCAACTTCTGCCTATCCGACGTACAGCTCGCACCCCTCAGGCTCGCCAGCTCTGTCATCGAAATGGAAGTTCCGATGGCCAATGGCTACCGCAGCGTTGGCCCGTTCCCGGTGCTGCAGGGCGCGGATCCAACGGGCAGCCTTTACGACAGTCCCGCGCTGCGGCCGGTGCTGGGCTTGGGCAAGGCAACAAGCTACTTCTACCTGCCAGATCCTGTGATACGCATGTGGTACATGCAGGCCCCCCAGAGTTCGCTGGCCCAGTTCGACGCACGCCAGCACCGGGCGCGCATCCAGCAGTTATCTCAGGCTTATGACGGCAGCAATCCCGACCTTGACGCCTTCAAGTCGCGCTCGGGCAAGCTGATCCTGGTGCAGGGTAGCACCGACATGCAGGTGCCCGAGCCAGCGACCAGTGCCTACTACGACACCGTTGCCCAGCGTTATGGCGCAGCGCGCCGCGATTTCGTGCGTTATTACGTACAGCCGGGATTCGCACATGGCGGCGGCGATTTTGCCTTGACCTGGGACGCGCTGACGGCACTCGATCGGTGGGTCGACGCGGGGGCCGCCCCGGCTGACCAGATCGCCACCGATAGCAATGCCAACACTGCCGGCCGAACACGGCCGCTGTGCGAGTACCCGCTGTTTCCCAAATACCGCGGCAGCGGCGACCTGAGCAGTGCCAGCAGCTTCAGCTGCGCCGCGCAATGAACGCAAATCGTCAATATCGACGATGTGATCTGCGACCTGCTGAACCTACCATGCAGACGGCGCGTTAGCAGCCGCCTGCAACCCAACGGAGACAAAAAATGAACTTGCATTCCAATCGCAGACGTGCCGTCTGCATTCTCTCTGCGGCGCTCCTGGCCGCCTCGGTACCGGCAATGGCGCAAAAGCGCTATGACACTGGTGCGTCCGACACGGAAATCAAGATTGGTAACATCGGTCAGTACTCAGGCCCGGTATCCGCTTACAGCACGATCGTGAAATCGGCCGGTGCCTACTTCGCCAAGGTCAATGCCGAAGGCGGCGTCAACGGCCGAAAAATCAACTACATCTCGCTGGATGATGGCTTCGTGCCCGCCAAGTCGGTGGAGCAGACGCGCAAGCTCGTCGAGCAGGAGAAGGTGTTTGCGATCTTCCTACCGATCGGCACCTCGCCCAGCCTCGCCATCCAAAAGTACCTCAACGCCAAGAAAGTGCCGCAGCTGTTCGTGGGCACGGGCGCAACGCGCTTTGGCGATATCAAGCAGTTCCCTTGGACCATTGGCTGGCAGCCAACTTATTACGCCGAAGCCAAGGCCTATGCCGAACACATCCTGGCCAAGAAGTCGAGCGCCAAGATCGCAGTGCTGCAGGCCAATGACGACTTCGGCAAGGACTTCATGACCGGGCTGGTCGATGGCCTGGGCGCACGTGCCAAGGACCTCGTGGTGCAGACCTATGAGACTTCCGACCCGACCATCGACAGCCAGGTGCTGTCGCTCAAGGGCAGCGGCGCCGACACTTTCGTCATCCTTGGGACACCGCGCTTTGCCACCATGGCACTGAAGAAAGCGCATGAGATTGGCTGGAGCCCGGCACGCTATGTCTCGAGCGTCTCACAGTCGGTGGGCTCTGTGATGCGGCCCGCCGGTGAAGGCGCCAAGGGCGCGATCAGCGTCTCCTACATGCGCGACCCCACCGATCCAGGCACGCAGTCCACAGCGGAATACGCCGACTACGCGGCCTTCATGAAGCAGTACTACCCAGCAGGCGACCCTACCGATTCGCTGAACGTGCTGGGCTACAGCGCGGCGCAGACTCTGGTGCAGACCCTCAAGCAGGCGGGCGACAACCTGACGCGAGAGAACGTCATGCACCAAGCCTTGAACCTGGACATGAAGCTGCCGATGCTGTATTCGGGCATCGAAGTGAAGACCGGGCCGGGCGACGCCTATCCGATCGAAAAGCTGCAACTGATCCAGTTCAACGGCAGCCGGTACGAGCCATTGGGCACGCTGTTCGGGGGGCGCTGATGGAGCACGAGGAGCTGAATCCGATGCTGCCACCATCAGCAGCAGCATTTGCGGCGCTGCTCGACCAGCGCTTCAGCTGCCGTGGCTACTTGCCGCACAGGGTGCCGATGCCGACCATTGAGGCCCTGCTGCGCATGGCCCAACGCACGCCCTCCTGGTGCAACTCCCAGCCTTGGCAGGTGCACGTGACCCAGCCAGTGGCCACCGAGAGGCTGCGCCAGCGGCTGGCTGGCTCTGCTCCGGACGACACGCACTGGGACATCGCTGCGCCGGCGGAGTACCGCGGCGTGTATCGCGAGCGCCGCCGTGCGTGCGGCTGGCAGCTCTACGAAAGCGTCGGCGTCCGGGAAGGGGACCGCGAAGCTTCAGCGCGCCAGGGCGCCGAGAACTTCCGCTTCTTTGGGGCACCCCATGTGGCCGTGATCACTACCGAGGCCAGCCTGGGCACCTACGGCGTGCTCGACTGCGGAGCCTACGTCAACAATTTCATGCTGGCTGCGGTCAGCATGGGGCTGGGCGCCATTGCACAGGCAGCACTGGCCTCAAAGTCACATATCTTGCGCGAGGAACTTGCGCTAGCACCTCAGCGCCAAGTGGTCGTGGGCATCTCTTTCGGCTATCCAGATCTTGGACACCCTGCCAATGGCTTTCGCACCGCACGCGCCAGTAGCGAAGATACAGCTATATTTGTCGACTGAACCTACGATGGCCATTCTTTTCTTCTAAAAGTTGAGCGGATAACCACCTGAGTCCTGTAACAAGGCCTCGGTTTTCCAAGTCTTAAGTTCGAGAAGCCAGAAATGTCTAGATTGCGCGCGTATATTCGGACTTTTGTGGCAGCACGCTACTCCGGTCCCTGACGAAATCGCAGGCCGAGGTCTTTTCGGCTAAGCGCATGGGAAGCGAATCACTCTTATGGGACTGTCTTGGCCCTAGTGTAGCCTTCCTTGCCATCACTGCATGACTGCCTGAAAACGGCATGGCCTTTACAGGGAAAAATCTTCATCAAGTTCAATGGTGTCAAAAATGGCATACCAAGTCGCCCCCCTCTGGACGAACGGCATAGTCGAACGCGTGAGCCGGGCCATCATGAAATCCACGAACAAGGCTTATGTGTACGACGGCTTGGAACAGCTGCGGGAGAATTTCCAGGCATTTATCAAAATGCAACAAATTCGGTAAACACTTGTAGGCGTCCCGGTGGAAGACACCACTCCTCGCAACTTGGGAAACATGGGACAAATATCCAACTCGCTTAAGACTTCATCCGCGCTATGTGATTTAACATCTAAACCAGGTTGCCATTTATGAAAATTCAATATCAATTAAAATCAAGGATATCGTATTAAACTGGAATAATTATATTAATAAAAATTCTCTTCACCAGATTTATATATAACCTGACTGATTAAATTCGATTAATAGATACGCCTCGCCTCACGATATACCCGCTCGAAGTGGCGAAATTATCAGCATGAGGCGAAGCGCACTACTTCACTCAGAAGGCGTGGCGTATCCCCACCATGATGCCCGTCTGGTCAACGCCAGGTGCTGGAGAGGAACCTGCGACCACTCCGCCGTCGATGGTGAAAGTTGATGCTCCTTTGTTGTACATCTTGCCGGCGGTGACATAAGTGGCTGTACGCTTGGAAAGGTTGTAGAGCGCGCGAATTGCGACCATCTGTGCGTCGTTGGAGCTTTCCTTCACGTTGAGGCGACCATATTGCACGTCGAGTACCACAGGCCCCGTGGTGTAGGTGGCGCCGATGTTCATGAAATCGCTTCGAGGCGAAGCTGCACCTTCGTTGTTACGGTGCAGATAGCCGCCACCTAACTTGAAGTCGCCGAATTTGTAGAAGCCACTGATGTAATGACGCGTATCCCTCAAACCGCTGTTAGGCAGCGCCGTGCCCGGTCCACCCCATTGGCGTTCTGTGGCAAAGGCTAAACCCCAACTGGGCTGAATGTATTGCACCATTGCAGACGCGGTTCGGCAGGCCTTGCTGTCGCCGGCCAATTCACCTGGACAGCCCCCAACGCTATCGCGGCCCAATGACAAAATGGATGTGAACGAGAACGCGCCAGCTGTGACCTTATAGGAAATCGAGTTGTCGAGGCGTGCATTGGGCAGATAAGAATCAAGCAGGCCTGCAGAATAGATATTTCCGCCCAGGTTGTCACCAATGCCGACAAGATACATTGGCGAATATTGCCTACCCAGTGTTAAAGTGCCCCAGCTTCCCTGCAATCCCATGTAAGCCTGGCGGCCAAACATGCGTCCACCTTGATTCAGCGTTCCTTGGTCAAGAGAAAAACCACTCTCCAAAACAAACAGCGCCTTGAGGTTGCCGCCCAGATCTTCGGTACCGCGGAACCCCAGCCGAGAGGGCAGCGATCCTGCAATGCCCGGCATACGTGTAACGCTTGTACGGCCCACGCCGACATTGCTGACACGTTCGATACCCATATCGACAAGGCCATATATCTGCACGCTTTGCGCGTGCGCTGCACTCGCCCCTAAAAACGCTGCTGAAAAATACAGCACTTTTGATTTGATCATTTTGTCTCCAGAATTACTTATGAACAACCTTCAAACCGCCGAAGCGGATTACAGTGTCTTAGCCCACTGTGGTTCTTGCATCGTCCGTTTTGACGAATTTTTAAGAATCTGGAGTACTCCGGCACTTCACGCGATACAAAAGAAACGGCCGCATATAGCGGCCGGTCTGCATCGATTTTTCTGAAAAAAACTGGAGCGTGTTATTTTGGCCAGTACTGGTCACGCAACCGACCTTTGACCAACTTGCCGGTGGCGGTGCGCGGCAGCGTGGAAACGAAATCCACGCTTCGCGGCGCTTTGAACGAGGCCACGCGGGATTTGACGAACGCAATGATCTCCAGCTCAAGCTCGGGGCCGCTGACTACCCCGGGCGATGCAATCACCACCGCCTTGACCTGCTCGCCCATCTCGGCATCGGGCACGCCAATTACCGCTACATCGGACACGGCAGGGTGCATTGCCAGCACGTTTTCGACTTCCTGGGGATAGATATTCACCCCGCCGGAAATGATCATAAAAGCCTTGCGATCGGTGAGGAATAGGAACCCCTCCTCGTCGACATGGCCGATATCGCCCACAGCCGTCCAAGTGGGATGGCGCGGGTGCTGCGTCGCCCTGGTCTTCTCGGGGTCGAGATGGTATTGGAAAGGCAAGGCTTCGCGCTCGAAGTAGACCAGGCCGTCCTGGCCCGCTGGCAACTCCCCGCCCTCCTCGTCGCAGACATGAATCGTTCCCAGGATGGGCCGCCCGACCGAGCCGCGCTTGCGCAGCCATTCTTGCGGGCCGATGACGGTAATGCCGTTGACCTCGGTGCTTGCATAGTATTCATGCACGATAGGTCCCCACCAGTCGATCATCTGTTGCTTGACATCGAGCGGGCATGGCGCGGCGGCATGGATGGCGATTTCCATGGAGCGCAGGTCGTAGCGTTCATGGACCTCGCGCGGCAGCTTGAGCAGGCGCACAAACATGGTCGGCACCCACTGACTGGCTGTGATGCGGTACTTCTCGATCAGCGCCAGAGCGCCTTCGGGATCGAATTTGTTCATGACGACTACGGTGCCGCCCAGCGCCTGCACGGCGGCGCAGGTGCGCAGCGGCGCCGCGTGGTACAGCGGCGCAGGCGACAAATAGACGGTTTGAGCCGAGAAACCGAAGCTGCCGCCAAACATGGCGACCATGGCGTCTCCGGGCGCGCCGATGTCGCGTCCGGGCAGCGGGGGCCGCACGCCCTTGGGCCTGCCGGTGGTGCCCGAGGAATACAGCATGTCGCCGCCACGCGGCTCATACTCAGGCTTGGCGCTGGAAGCGCCCTCGATGATGCCCTCCAGGTCCTGATAGCCATCGATCTGTGCGGCAAAAGAGATGCGGAGGGGAACGCTGGCCATGCCAGCAATCGACTGCACGATCTCAGACGCGCAGCCGCCGACGAAGATGGCCTTGGTCTCGGAGTTCTCGAGGATGTACTGGATCTCTTCGGACCGCAAACGATAGTTGATCGCCGTCAGGTAAAGTCCCGCGCGCTGGGCGGCCCAGTAAACATCGAACACGCGCGCGTCATTGTCGGAGATGACGGCAATCGTGTCGCCCGGCACCAGGCCCTGCGCGCGCAGCCAGTTCGCCAAGCGTAGCGAACGCTGCTCAAGGGCGGCATAGGTGACTGTCTGACCTGTCGCCGCCATGATGACGGCGGGCTTTTCGGGCGTGCTGGCGGCGTGCGTTCCGGGATACATAGGCGCAAACGGGACTGGTGGAAAGCATCCATGTTTGCAGGCTTGGCGCAAACGCGCATCGTCCTAAAAGACGGTTTCGCAGTGCCGGGCTCAGCGGATCATGCCCAGGCGCCGCGCGATCGCCACCGCCTGCGTGCGGCTGTGGCACTTAAGCTTAGTGTTGATGTTTCGCAGATGGGTGCGCACCGTGCTGTTCGAGACAAACAGCTTCTCGGCCATGGCGGTGTTCGAGTAGCCCTCGGCCAGCAGGTGCAGCACGTGGATTTCCTTGCGTGTCAGCGGCTCTTCCAGCGTCTCGGCCGGGCCGCCTGCGCTCGCCTCGTCTTCGGCCGAGCCCGGCCCTAGGCCGTCGAGCACGCGTTGCAGATGCTCCAGGAAGATCGGGTCCTGCGTGCCTTCCGAAGCCTGGCGCACGCGCCTGAGCAACGGCGCCAGCGCCGGCCCTTCGTCGAGCAGCAGGCGCACAAAGCCTTCGCGGCTGGCCTCCTGCAGCAGCGGAATTGCCTGGGCCATGGCCCCGCCCAGATCGCCGGAGCGCGACAAGGCCAGCGCCAACAGCAGCCTGAGCTTGAGCGCACGCTGGCGCCATTCACGGCGCAGCGCGCTAGCAAGCTCTGCCTCCAGCATCACCACTTGGCTGGCGGGTTTGCCAAACATAATTTCGAGGCGCGCGCGCGCGATGAACAGGTCCTCGTACTCTTGCGCCGGACGATGGAAATGATCGCTGCCACCGAATGCACTCTCGGCAATGCGCGCCAGCTCCTCGCGCGCTGCCGAGCCGTGGCCTTGCAGCATCAGCACATGGGCGCGCTCGAGCTTGGCGCTGGCGCTCAAGCGCGGCAGCTGCCTCTCGTGGCCGATGTACTCCAGCTCGGTCAGTGACTGCAACGTGGTGTCGACGTCGCCGCGCTGAAAGGCTATGCGCGAGCGCATGCGGTAACAGGAGATCACGTGGTCAGGCAATCCTACATCGCGTGCCAATGGGAGATAGACATTGAGCAGGCGCTCGGCACCGGCCAGGTCATTGGATTCATAGACCACGCCTGCATAGAACACCCCGGCCCAGGCATTGCCGTGGGCATAGTTGTAGGTCGCAGCGGCCGAGGATGAGGTCAGGGCCATGCGAAAGCTTGCCGTGGCCTGGCGCAGCCGGCCCTCGCGCAGGTCTAGCATGCCGCCCACGGTCTCGGTGTACATGCGGTTGAAAGCACTGCTGCCCTGAGACTTGCGCGCATCCTCGAGAAAGCGCTGGGCCTCCTGCCGTTCCCCCGCCACGGAGACGATGTGCGCCATGGCATTGAGCGTCACGCTGTCGATGAAGGCATTGCCCGAAGGCAACCGGGCCACGCCGATGCGGCCAAACTCCTGGGCCTCCTCGTAGCGGTCCATCATCGCCAGTAGCACTGGCAGCAGGGCGCGCACATGAGCCTGAACTTCGGCGTCGCTGCTGTCCTGACAGCCCGAATCCTGCAGCCACTGCATGGCCTGCCAGGGCCCTTGGCGCAAGCAACGCGCCCAGACCGCAATCACCTGCATCAGGGGACGCTTTTTCAACAGCAGCGGATCGATTTGCGAAAACCAGCGGTCCAGCAGCCGCATCCGGCCCTGGGCCAGCAGGCCTGAGGCCTGCTGCTCGAGAAGGTACAGCGCATGCGGATAGTCGCCGCCTTCGATGGCATGGTCGATGGCCGGCACCGGCCGCCCCTCGGACTCATACCAGCCGGATGCAGCCAGATGCAGGCGAGCTGTCGCATCGGGGCGCTCCTGAGCCAGCAGTCGGCGCAGGAAGTTCGCAAACAGGCTGTGATAGCGGTACAGGTCGGACGTGCCTTTGACAGGAATCAGAAATACGTTGTTGTCTTCGAGCCGGCGCAGCATGGCAGCGCAGTCCATGCTCGGCAAAAGCGCTTGGCATGCGGGTGCGCTCAGATGGTGCAGCACGCTGGTGCGTAGCAGGAAGTCGCGCACCTCGGGCTCCTGCTGTGCCAGCACCTCGTCGGTCAGGTAGTCGGCCACATTGCGGTCCGACGCAGCCAGACGGGCGACGACGTCGCCGGGCGCGTCATGCCGGTGCACGGCCAGCGACAACAGCCACAGCGCCGCCACCCAGCCTTCGGTCTTACCATGCACACTATCGAGTGCCTCGAGCGAAAGTTCGGAGCCACGCAAGCGAAAGAATTCTGCGGCCTCGGCCAAAGAAAAGCGCAGCAGCTCGGCATCGAGCTCGACCAGTTGGCCGCGCGTACGCAGCCGACCCAACCCCAGATCGGGCAAGCTGCGCGAGCCGATCACCAGTTGGCTGTTGCGCGGCAGATGATCGATCAGTTCGCGCACCAAGCCGATCACGCTGGGCTCGTGGATCAACTCGAAGTCATCGAGAAAAAGCGCCAGCTGGCCTTGCTCCGCCGCGAGCTGGTCGAGAACATCCAGGCTTTCGTCTTCCCGCTCCAAGCCCAGTTGCGCGATGGCTGCCGATAGCCCGGCCAGGAAGCGCGGCACGTCGTTGTCGGCGCTGTCCAGTGTGAGCCACCCCGTGGCCACGCCGCGCTCCTGCATGGCTTGGCGCAGTTGCACCATGGCTGTGGTCTTGCCGAAGCCGGCTGGTGCGCGCACCAGCACCAGCCGCACCGCGCCTGCATCGGCCAAGCGCTGGCGCACGCGCGTGCGAAGAACCTCCGCTGTACGCTGGGTCAGCGGTGCAAGCTTGGCGGCAGAGATCGGCAGCGAAAGTCGCTCGCGGGCTTGGGCCATGGAAACATATCAAAGGCAAAGTGGGCGAGGCGGAATGATCGCATAGGAGCTGGCCTTCCATGCTCGTCGGTTTGGACGATGGTAAGCACGTCTTGCGCTTCATAGACTGGCACCATCATCCCTAACTGCTTGCAATCAATGCTGCTCGACTCTTCCCTCTGCGCCGTCGTCACCGGCGGCGCCTCCGGCCTTGGCGCCGCCACGGCCCGGCGCCTCGCTTCCCACGGTGTGAAGGTTGCCGTTTTCGACCTCAATGAAGAACTGGGCCAACAGGTTGCTGCGGAAATCGGCGGCATCTTCTGCCGCGTCGACGTCACCTCGGAAGAGCAGGTGGGTCAAGGCTTCGATAAAGCGCGCAAAGCGCATGGTCAGGAGCGCATCCTGGTCAACTGCGCGGGCACCGGCAACCCTGTCAAAACCGCCAGCCGCAACCGCGAAACGGGAGAGATCCGCCACTTCCCGCTGGACCAGTTCGAGCGTGTCATTCAGATCAACCTGATCGGCACCTTCCGCTGCATTGCCAAGTCGGCCGCCGGAATGCTGACCCTCGCACCTGACGCCAGCGGCGAGCGCGGCGCCATCGTCAACACCGCATCGGTCGCGGCGCAGGATGGCCAGGTCGGCCAGTCGGCCTACACCGCCTCCAAGGCCGGCATCGTCGGCATGACGCTGCCAATCGCGCGCGACCTGATGGACGAAGGCATACGCATCAATACCATCCTGCCCGGCCTGTTCGACACGCCCTTGATGCAGGCAGCGCCCGAAAAGGTCAAGTCGGCGCTGGCAGCCTCGGTGCCGTTTCCCAAGCGCTTCGGGCAGCCCGAGGAGTTCGCCCAGCTGGCCGAGCTCATGTTGAGCAATTCCTACCTCAACGGCGAGGCCGTGCGCCTTGACGGCGCCATCCGCATGGCACCGCGCTGATTCCCATTTAGGAGAAAACCCATGGAACAAGCCTATATCGTTGCCGCCCGCCGTACCGGGGGTGGCCGTCGCAACGGACGTCTGTCAGGTTGGCACCCTGTCGACCTCGCGGCCCGCATTCTCGACAGCCTGGTGCAGGACACCGGCATCGACCCGGGGGGCGTCGAGGATGTGATTCTCGGTTGCGTGAGCCAGGTCGGCGAGCAGTCGATGAACGTGGCACGCAATGCAGTCTTGGCTTCGCGCCTGCCGCAGACCGTGCCAGCCACCACGCTCGACCGGCAGTGCGGTTCCTCGCAGCAAGCACTGCATTTTGCGGCTCAGGCTGTGATGTCTGGCAGCATGGATTGCGTGATTGCCGGTGGCGTTGAAAGCATGTCGCGGGTGCCGATGTTCTCGCCCAGCAGCTTGGCCAGCAAGGCTGGTTTAGGCGAATACATGAGCCCTGGCATGCAGCAGGCCTATCCGGACGTGGTGTTCAGCCAATTCAAGGGCGCGGAAATGATCGCGCGCAAATACGGTTTATCCAAACGCCAGCTTGACGAGTACGCGCTGGAAAGCCACCGACGCGCAGCAAGGGCTACCGACGAAGGGCGCTTCAAGGCCGAGATCCTTGCGCTGGAGGCCCGCCGCGCCGATGGAACCGGTGCCGGAGAGCTACACCACAGCGACGAGGGCATACGCTTCGACGCGACCCTCGAGAGCATTGCCGCCGTAAAGCTGCTGGAAGAAGGCGGCAGTATCACTGCCGCCAACGCCAGCCAGATCTGCGATGGCGCCACCGGCGTCATGGTCTGCAACGAACGCGCCCTCAAGACCCATGGTCTGGTGCCGTTGGCACGCATCCACCACATGTCGGTGCTGGGTCATGACCCAGTGATCATGCTGGAGGCCCCGATCCCGGCCACCGAAGTGGCGCTGCGCAAGGCCGGGCTGAAGATGTCCGACATCGATGCGTACGAAGTCAACGAAGCCTTTGCGCCGGTGCCTCTGGCCTGGCTGCAGGCGCTGAACGCGGACCCAGAGCGCATCAACGTCAATGGCGGCGCGATCTCCCTAGGCCATCCGCTGGGGGCCTCAGGAACCAAGCTGGCGACCACGCTGATCCACGTGCTGCGCCAGCGCGGCGGCCGCTACGGCCTGCAAACCATGTGCGAGGGCGGAGGCATGGCCAACGTCACCATCATCGAGCGGCTGTAAGCAGCGGACCAGCGCACATGCAACACAATAACGGAGACAAAGCGCTGCTGACCCTTGCCAACGTGTCGGTTCGTTTCGGCGGCATCGTCGCGCTGGACAACGTCAGTTTTGACGTGCGCCGCGGCGAGATCCGCGGCCTGATCGGCCCCAACGGGGCGGGCAAGAGTACCTTGTTCAACTGCCTTTCCCGGCTGTACCAGTGCGACGCCGGAGCGATACATTTCGACGGCCAGGTGCTGTCCGAGCAACCGCGCCACCGCATCGCAGCCCTCGGCGTGGGGCGTACCTTCCAGAACCTGGCGCTGTTTCGCACGATGACCGTGCGCGAGAATGTGCTGATCGGCGCGCAGGCGCACCACCACGCCGGCTTTTTTGCCGACGCTTTGCGCCTGCCATCGTCGCAGCGCATCGAGCGCGCGGCGCGCTCGCGTGCCGACAAGGCGCTCGAGCTCATGCACCTCGCGCCGCTGGCTGGGCGCGTTGTTGCCGACCTGCCCTTTGGCTACCAAAAGCGCGTCGAACTGGCGCGTGCGCTGGCCTGCGAGCCTTCGCTACTGCTGCTGGACGAACCCGCGTGCGGCCTCAACCACGAGGAGCTTGCCGGACTGGGCGAGCTGATCCTGGAAATCCGCCAGCGTCTGAACCTCACAGTGCTGCTGGTCGAACACCACATGGGTTTGGTGATGGGCGTGTGCGACCGTATCGTCGCGCTCAATTTCGGCCGCAAGATTGCCGATGGCAGCCCCGCCGATGTGCGCCGCCACCCGGAAGTGATACGCGCGTATCTGGGCGAGGAAGAAGGAGAAGCCGCATGACACGCCTGTTGGAAATACGCAATCTGCACGCCTCCTATGGCGCCACCGCCGTGCTGCACGGCATCTCTCTAGAAATAGAGCAGGGCTCGGTCACGGCGCTGCTTGGCGCCAATGGGGCTGGCAAGACCACGACGCTGCGCGCGATCTGCGCCCACATGGTCAAGCCCCACGGGGAAATCTGGTTGCGTGGTGAGCGCATCGACGCTCGGTCGACCGAGCAGATTGCCGCGCTCGGCGTCGGCCATGTGCCCGATGGGCGCGGTACCTTCCTGGGCATGAGCGCCGAGGAGAATTTGCGCCTGGGCTACCACGCGCGCCGGGATCGCGCGCAAGTGGCTGCCGACCTGGAGCGCATGTACGACTACTTTCCGCGCATCAAGGAGCGCCGCGCCCAGCAGGCAGGAACGCTGTCGGGGGGTGAGCAGCAGATGCTGGCCATTGCGCGCGCGCTGATGGCGCGCCCGGCGCTGCTGCTGCTGGACGAGCCCTCGTTCGGACTCGCGCCGCTCGTGGTCAAGGACATTTTTGCCATCATGCGCCGCATCCGCGATGAGCAGCAGGTGTCTATCCTTTTGGTCGAACAGAATGCGCGCATTGCGCTCGAGTTGGCCGACCAGGCTTATCTGTTGGAGACCGGACGCATCGTCAAGAGCGGCAGCTCCAGCGCCATGCGCAACGACGACGCCGTGCGGCGTGCCTACCTCGGAGAGTGAGAACATGGAAATATTTCTGCAACAGCTCACTGCCGGCCTGGCCACCGGCGGGATCTATGCCTGCGTGGCGCTGGCGCTGGTGATGATCTACCAGGCTACGCATCAGGTGAACTTCGCCCAGGGTGAGATGGCGATGTTCTCCACGTTCATCGCCTGGACGCTGATCCAGGCAGGCTTTCCCTACTGGGCTGCATTCATTGCCACTGTCGTGCTGTCGTTCTTCCTGGGTGTAGCCGTCGAATTTGCCATCATCCGGCCGCTAAAGAACGCACCCGAGCTCAGCGTGGTGGTAGTTTTCATCGGCCTGCTGGTGATCTTCCACAGCATTGCAGGCTGGATCTTCGGCACGCAGATCAAGGAATTTCCCACGCCGTTTGCGAAGGACGCTTGGTATGGCAGCACGCTAATGTCACCGCACAAGGTCGGCACGATCTTCATCACGCTGTGCATGGTGGCCGCGCTGTTCAGCTTCTTCCGCTTCACCACACTGGGCCTGACGATGCGCGCGGCCGCGCAGAACCCAGGCTCGTCCCGCCTGCTCGGAATCCACGTCGGCCGCATGCTGATGCTCGGCTGGGGGCTGGCCGCGGCCATTGGCTCGGTCGCAGGGATGATGGTTGCCCCGGTGGTGTATCTCGACCCCAACATGATGATCGGCGTGCTGATCTACGCCTTTGCGGGTGCGCTGATCGGTGGGATAGACAATCCCGTGGGCGCCGTGATCGGCGGCTTTCTGGTGGGCGTGCTGGAGAACTTGATCGGTGTCTATGTGGTCGGCACCGAGCTCAAGCTGTCGGTCGCGCTGATCCTTATCGTAGGCGTGCTGATCGTGCGGCCCGCGGGCCTGATGGGCCGGCGCATTGTGCAACGCGTTTGAAGGAAAACTGATGTCAACCAATGCTTCGATGGCAGCGCCCCTGCCCGCCCGTATGCCCAAGGCCAGCGCTGTGATTGCCGTGATGCTGCTGGTACTGGCCGCTGCCGGCATTGCCTTTGTCGCCCAGGGCTACATGCTGTTCCAGGCCACACTGGTGCTGTCATATGCCATTGCCCTTGTGGGCCTGAACCTGCTGACCGGCTACAACGGCCAGATCTCGCTTGGCCATGGCGCCTTCTTTGCCATCGGCGCCTATACCGTCGCCATCCTGATGGACCGGATGGAGGTGGCGTACTGGCTTACCTTGCCGGTCGCGGGCTTAGTCTGTCTGGTCGTGGGGTACGCGTTTGGCCGACCGGCTCTCAAGCTGCATGGTCTCTACCTGGCGCTGGCGAGCTTTGCGCTGGGCGTCGTGACGCCGCAGCTGCTCAAGTACAAGCATCTCGAGGACTGGACCGGCGGCGTTGGCGGTATCGTGCTGCTCAAGCCCGAGGCGCCCTGGGGCTTGGCACTCGACCCCGACCAGTGGTTTTACCTGTTCTCGCTGGCGGTGACGGTGGTGATGTTCCTGATTGCGCGCAACCTGATCGACAGCGGCACTGGCCGCGCGATCCGCGCAATACGCGACCATGGACTGGCCGCCGAGGCCATGGGCGTGGACATCCGCCATTACAAATCCATGACTTTTGGCGTATCCGCTGCTTTCACCGGCATCGCGGGTGGATTGTCGGCCATTGCGGTGCAGTTTGTCTCGCCCGACTCCTTCACCATGTTCCTGTCGATCTCGTTGCTGGTCGGGGTGGTCGTGGGCGGTGTCGGAACACTCTGGGGCGCGCTCTTTGGCGCGGCCTTCATCATGTTCGTGCCGAGTCTGGCCGAGCAGATTTCCAAGGATGCGGCCTGGGGTGTCTATGGCGCGGTGCTGATTCTGTGCATGTTCGTGATGCCCGGCGGCGTCATGGGCCTTATTGCCCGCTTGCGCAAGCGACTGGATTCCCCTGAAGAAAGCCGACTGTGAGCCAGATTTCCGAATTCGATGCTGCCACCCTGGCGGCCTACTTGCGCCGCCAGTTGCCGCAGCTCTCGGGGGCGATGCAGCTCGAGCGCATTGGCGGCGGTCAGTCCAACCCGACCTTCTTCGTGACTTTCGAGCAAGGCCCGCAACTGGTGCTGCGCAAGCAGCCGCCGGGTGAACTGCTCAAGTCGGCGCATGCCGTTGACCGCGAGTTCCGCATCCTGCGCGCACTCAAGGATACGGCGGTGCCGGTACCCGAAGCACTGCTGTTCTGCGAGGATCGCGATGTGGTGGGCACACCGTTCTATGTCATGAAGAGGCTGCAGGGCCGGGTCATGAGCGACTATGCGCTGCCCGGCATTGCGCCAGAAGAACGCCGCGACTATCTGTTCGCCATGGCCGATACGCTGGCCGCACTGCATGCCGTCGACTGGGCTGCCGTGGGCCTTGCCGACTATGGACGGCCCGGCAACTTCTTCGAGCGCCAGATAGCACGCTGGAGCCGGCAATGGCAGGCATCGAAAACTGCCGAAAATCCCGATATCGAGCGCCTCATCTCCTGGCTGCCCGCGCATGTTCCCGCCGGCGACGAGACCACCATCGCGCATGGCGATTTCCGGCTCGGCAACCTCATGTTCCATCCGACCGAGCCGCGGGTAATCGCGGTGCTGGACTGGGAGCTGTCGACGCTTGGCCATCCGCTGGCCGATGCCGCATACAGCAGCCTGCCCTGGCTCACCCATCCCGATGTTTTCGAGGGCATCCGCGGAGTCGACCTCTCGGCGCTGCAGTTACCAACGCAAGGTGAATACCTGGCGCGCTATGTCACAGCCAGCGGCCGCACGGAGCCGGTGCAAGCCTTCCACCATATCTTCTCGCTGTTCCGCTTTGCCGTGATCCTCGAGGGGATCACAGCGCGAGCGCGTGCCGGCAATGCGGCTGCCCACAACGCGGTGGCCGTCGGCGGCCTTTCCTCTCGCTTTGCACGCTATGCGGCAGAGCTCATCTAAGCAGGATTTCCCATGGCAGGACCACTTTCAGGCATCAGGCTGCTGGAGTTCGCCGGCATCGGCCCCGGACCGTTTTGTGCCATGGTACTCGGCGACCTGGGAGCCGATGTCGTGCGCATTGTCCGCCCCGACAGCGTGCTCGACTCGCGGGACGTGACCACTCGTAGCAGGCGCACGGTGCATCTTGACCTGCGCTCGGCCGAAGGCCGGCAACAGGCGCTGGCGCTGATCGCGTCCAGCGACGCGCTGATCGAGGGCTACCGCCCTGGCGTCATGGAGCGGCTGGGCCTGGGGCCCGAGGTCTGCCTGGCAGCAAACGCCAGGCTGGTCTACGGCCGCATGACCGGCTGGGGTCAGCACGGCCCGCTGGCCCAGGCTGCGGGACATGACATCAACTACATTGCCATCAGCGGCGCGCTGCATGCGATGGGCCGTTCGGAAGGTCCACCACCCCCACCGTTGAACCTGGTGGGAGACTTTGGTGGTGGCGGCATGCTGCTGGCGGTGGGCCTGCTCGCGGCGCTGACCGAGGCAGCGCGCTCGGGCCTCGGCCAAGTGGTTGACGCCGCCATGACCGACGGCACGGCCCTGCTCTCGGCCTTTACCTGGGGGCTCAAGGCCATGGACCGCTGGAGCAATCTGCGCGAGGACAACCTGCTGGACGGCGGCGCCCATTTCTACGACAGCTACGCGTGCGCGGACGGCAAGTTCATTGCCATTGGCGCCATCGAACCGCAGTTCTACGCCGAGCTGCGCCAGCGCTGCGGCATCCAGGACCCGCTGTTCGATGGCCAGATGGACGCCGCGCGCTGGCCCCTGCTCAAGCTGCGCCTGGCCGATGTGTTCCGCATGCGCACGCAGGCGGAGTGGTGCGCGATCCTCGAGGGCACCGACGCCTGCTTTGCGCCAGTGCTGGATTGGGATGAAGCCGCGCAGCATCCACACAATGTGGCGCGCGAGACCTACATCCGGGTCGATGGCGTGCTGCAGCCGGCCCCCGCCCCGCGCTTCTCGCGCACGCAGAACACGACGCCTCAGCCCGCGCAGGCGGCATCGGTGCAGGAAGTGCTGGCGGGTTGGACAGAGCTGGCCAGCGCCAACTGAGTGTGATTCCGGCCACCGGCTCAGCCGGCGATCCAGTCGCCGAGTCAGTCGCTGGAGCGGCTGAACTCGCGCGCCGCCTGGTATTCGCGCGCCGTCTGATCGATGAGTTCGGCCACCGAGCCGATGGCGGTCACGCCCGAGACGCTGTGGCCGGCGCTCCAGATCTGGGACCAGCGCCGCGCCGCGCTACCGCCAGCGCCAAACAGGCGCCTGGCGCCCTCCGCGCCCAGATCCGTTGGCAAGGCATCGGGGTCGAGCCCGGCAGCGGCAACCGAGGGGCGCAGCATGTTGCTCGGCAGCCCGGTGAAGGCGCTGCTCAGCAGCACATCATCGAACTCGCTGTCGACCAGCATCTGCTGGTACTCCGGCGGCGCCAGGCTTTCCGCGGTGGCAATGAAACGTGTGCCCATGTATCCCAGGTCGCAGCCGAGCGCGCGCGCCGCCCACAGCGCCTGGCCGTCCGACAGGCCGCCGGCAAGCACGATGGGCCCGGCATAGAAGCGCCGCACGGCGCGCACAAAGGCAAAGCCATTGGCCCAGCCCGTCTGCCCGCCCGCACCTGCGCTCAGCAGCACCAGGCCATCGGCGCCGGCCTCGAGCGCGCGCCGCGCATGGCGCAGCGAGGCGACGTCCGCAAAAACCTTGCAGCCAATCGCATGCAATGGTTCGATTACAGGCGCAGGTGAGCCGACGCTGGTAATCACGAGTTCCACGCGGTGGCGCAGCAGCACCTCGAGCTGGGCCGGCATGGCGGCATGGCGGATGATCAGATTCGGGCAGTACGGCGCTGCCTGCGGCTCCAGTGCGGCCTCAATGGCGGTGAGCCAGTCGTTCAGCTCCTCGGCTGTGCGGCAGTTGGCAGTGGGAAAGGCGCCAATCACGCCCGCCCGGCAGGCGGCAATGACCAGCTGCGGGCCCGACACCTGGAACATCGGCGCGGCAATCAGCGGCAGGCGCAGGCGCTGGGCCCAGGGCCCAGGCAGCCCGGTTCGAGGGCTCGGCAGCGCGCTCATGCGACCTGGCGGCCGCCAGTGGGCCAATGCGGTGCGCGTAGCGCCTTCTTGTCGACCTTGCCCAGCGCGGTCAGCGGCAGAGCATCGACTACCTGGACGCGCTTGGGCGCATGCTGGGCCCCCTTGCGCTGCTTGACCAGTTGCGCCAGCGCATCTGCATCAATCACTGCGCCCGGGCGGGCCACGACCACGGCCAGAACCGTCTCGCCCCATTTGGCATCGGGCACGCCGATCACCGCAGCGCTGGCGACGCTCGGGTCGCTGGTCAGCACATCCTCCACTTCGCGCGGATAGACATTGAAGCCGCCGCTGACGATCATGTCCTTCTTGCGATCGACAATGAACAGGAAGCCGCGCTCGTCCATGCGTGCAATGTCGCTGGTATGCAGCCAGCCGCCGGCGGAGGCTTCACGCGTTAGTTCATCTCGCTGCCAATAGCCGTTCATCACATGCGGCGCGCGCACGCAGATCTCTCCAGCCTCGCCTTGCGGCACGCTCTGTCCCGAGTCATCGAGCAGGCGCACTTCTACGCTGGCAATCGGCGCGCCACAGGAGGCGAAACGCTCTGGTTGCGCGGCATCGTGGTCGCCCTTGCGCAGCAGGCTGATCGGGTAGCACTCGGTCTGGCCATAGAGCTGCGAGAACACCGGTCCGATGCGCTCCATGGCCTCGACCAGCCGCGTTGGCGACATCGGCGAGGCGCCATACAGCAGCAGCTCGAGCGAGCTCAGGTCGCGGGCGGCGAGCCTCGGCTCATCGAGCAGCGTGTAGACCATGGTCGGCACCAGCAGGCTCATGTTGATGCTCTGGGCCTGGACCGTAGCCAGGAATTCGTCCGGCTCGAAGCGCTGCAGCAGATGCACCGTGCCGCCACGCAGCAGCACCGGCGCGATCTTTGTTCCCGCCACATGGCTGATGGGCGCCGCCGCGAGGTAGTTGGGGCGCGCCGGCAGCTCGAAATCCTCAAGTATCGCGCGCCACATGGCTGCATGCGCATGCTGCTGGCGCAGCACCGCCTTGGAGCGGCCTGTAGTGCCGCCGGTGTAGTTCATGGTGGCCACGCTGCTGGGGAGGGACAGGTCGCGCGCTGCGACCGGGCCGATGGACTGCGCCGCGGCCAGCAGATCCACGCCGGCTTCGGTTTTGCCCAATGTCCAAACATGCTGTAGCTGCGGCGCGAGCGCCGCCAGTTCTGCGCCGCGCTGGCCAAAAGCCCTGCCATCGACAACCAGCGCCGCAGCGCCGCTGTCGTGGAGCTGCTCGAGCTGATCAGGCAAAGCCCCCATGGGATGCAGCCAGGTCACGGCCAGGCCCAGCGCCTGCACGGCGACTTCGGCGCACCAGGCTTCGGCACGGTTCGCGCTTAGCAGGGCCACCACGCGTGGCTCATGCCCGGCGGCCTTGAGCACGCCCTGCAAGCGGCCGATCAAGTCGAGCGCCGCGCCATAGCGCAGGCTGCCGCCGTCCCAGGAAAAAGCCGTGCGCTCCGGAAAGCGCTGCAGAGCACGAAGCACCAAAGTACAGGCCGTCGGACCACACCAACCGGAAGCCAGATTGATCATTGCCAGGTTTCCTCCGACCAATCGAGAATTACCCGGCCGATGGTCGCTGGATCCTGCGCCAAAGCCATGGCCTCCTGCCAGCGCTGCGCCGGGATAGTGGCAGCCGCACGTGGCCGCAGCTTGCCCGCGGCAAACAACTGCACGACCTCGGCCAGGTTCGCGGCCGCGGCCTGGGGCTCGAATTCGCGGAATTGGCGTATGTCGACACCTACCAGCGAGGCACCTTTCATGATGCTGAGGCTGGCGCGAAAACTGGGAATCTCGCCGCTGGCAAAGCCGATGACCAAATGGCGTCCGCCCCAGCGCAGCGTGCGGAATGCCGTCTCGAACAGCGCGCCTCCGACCGGATCGACGACGACATCAATGCCTGCCGGCACTAGCGCCTTGAGCGCATCGCGCCATTTCATATCGGAGGTATCGACCAGAAAGTCGGCGCCATGCGCGAGGGCCAGATCGCGCTGTTGCTGAGCCGGGGCCGCAGCCACAACCGTTGCGCCCAGTGCCTTTGCGACCTGCACGCTGGCCAACCCCACTCCACCAGCGGGCCCCAGCACCAGCACCGTCTCGCCGGCGCGCAGCCGCGCACGCTGCTTGAGTGCATAGTGCGCGGTGGCATAGGTAATGGCCAGGCCCGAGGCCAAGCCCAGGTTGACGCCGTCCGGAATCAGCGCAATATCGGTCTGCAGCGCACAGTTGTACTGTGCCCAGGAGCCGCCCACGGATGTGCCTGTCACGCGCTGGCCGACCTGCCATTGCGCCTCGGTGCCGCGACCGAGCGCGGAAATCACTCCACTGAACTCGGTGCCGGGAATCACCGGCAACTGCGGCCGCACCTGGTAGCCACCCTTGGCAAACAGCAGGTCGACGAAGGAAATGGCATTGCTGCAGATACGCACCTGCACCTCGCCCGTGCCGGGCAGCGGTACGGTGACATCATCCAGAGACCATTGCTGCGGACCTTCGAAGCCATGGACACGTAGTGCTTTCATGCTACCTCCACCACGCCGCAGGCACGCGAAAGCGCAGCCCGGCAGTCCGCCATGATGCGCTCGAGCAGATCAGCGCAGCTGGGTATGTCATCCACCAGGCCGACGGCCTGGCCTGCCCACACCAGTCCCGAATCCACCTCGCCGGTCTGCAGCGCTAAGCGCCCGCGCTGACCGGCCACCAGGGGATGGATGTCCTGGAACTCGCAGCCGCCAGGACGGCGCTCGGTGGCCACCACCTCGTCCGAGACCTGGTTGCGCAGCACTCGGCCGGTGTTGTGCAGGGTGCGGAAAATCAAATTCGTTTCGCGTTCGGAGGCGCGCACCAGCGCCTGCTTGATATCGGCATGGATGGGCGCTTCCAGGGTGGCGCAAAAGCGCGTGCCCATATTGACGCCTTCGGCGCCCAGCGCCAGCGCTGCGGCCAAACCGCGGCCGTCGGCAATGCCGCCCGAAGCGATCACCGGAATGCCAAGCGCCTGCACAGCCAGCGGAATCAGTACCAGCCCGCCGACATCGTCCTCACCCGGATGGCCTGCGCACTCGAAGCCGTCGATACTGACCACATCGACGCCATTGCGTTCAGCCGACAGCGCATGGCGCACGCTAGTGCACTTGTGGATCACCGTGATGCCTGCAGCCTTAAGGCGACCGGTGAACTCCTTGGGGCTGCTGCCCGCGGTCTCGACAATGCGCACGCCGCTGTCGATGATGGCAGTGATGTAGTCGGCATACGGCGGCGGCTTTGCCGTGGGCAGGATGGTGAGGTTCACGCCGAACGGCTGCTGCGTCATGCCGCGGCAGCGCTCGATCTCGCGCGCCAGCGCCTCGGGATCCGGCTGGGTCAGCGCCGTCAGCATGCCCAGGCCACCGGCGTTGGACACGGCCGAGGCCATTTCGGCGGTTCCCACCCATTGCATTCCACCTTGCACGATCGGGTAGCGGATGCCCAGAAGTTCTGTGATTCGGTTTTTCATTCAACGTCCTTGGAATGCCGCGCGGCGCTTTTGCTGGAAGGCAGCAACGCCTTCGCCGAAGTCGCGCGTGGTCGCGCACTCGCGAAAGCCCAGTGCCTCGGCGTCGAGCTGGTCTTCGAAGCTGGAGTGCAGCGACTGGCGAATCAGCCGGCGTAGGTTTCCATAGGCAATGCTGGGACCCTGGGCCAGTCGCTCGACGAGCGTGCGGCTTTCGGATTCCAGCGCTTCCAGCGCCACCACGCGATTGCAAAGCCCCAGGCACAAGGCTTCTTCGGCTGTGATGGTGTCGGAAAGCAGAGCCAGCTCCAGTGCCTTGCGCAGGCCGACGATGCGCGGCAGCGCCCAGGAGGTGGCGCAGTCGCAGCTCGCGCCAATCAGTGGGTAGGCGACGCAAAAGCGCGTGTTCTCGGCCGCGACAATGATGTCGGCGGCGCCCAGCACCAGGCCCACGCCCGCGCCCGAGACCGCACCGTGGACACTGACCAGCACCGGCGCATCGGTCTGCGCCAGCAGGCGCAGGCCGCCATGCATGCCTTCGATCAACGCATCGGCCACCGGCACCGGATCGCTGGCCATGGCGGCGATGTCGCCGCCAGCCATGAAGGCCCGGCCTTCGGCCGTGAGCCAGACTGCGCGCACCAGCGGGTCGGCGCTGATCTGCGTGCAAGCCTGCAGGAAGGTGCGCGCCATGGCGACGTCGATGGCATTCAATGACTGAGGTCGGTTGAAGCGGATATGTGCAATGCTGCCCTCGCGCCACCACAACACCGGGCCTGACGCGGATTTTTCAGGATAGCCCATATCTAGCTCCTAGGAGACGCGGTAGAAAGGAGCGAGCGCACCAGCGGTTTCCTTGGCGCGTGCGAGTTCCGCGCGCGCAATTGAACGCAGATGCACTTCGTCCGGGCCGTCGAAGAAGCGCATGGCGCGGCCCCAAGACCACAGATAGGACAGCGGCGTGTCGGGCGTGATGCCCATCGCGCCAAACACCTGGATCGCCCGGTCGAGCACTCGGGTCTGCAATTGCGCGGCGACCAGCTTAATGGCCGAGACATCCATGTGCGCCGAGCGGTTGCCATAGGTATCCATCTTCCATGCGGCATGCAGCACGAACAGCCGCGCCTGGTCGATCTCGACGCGCGAATAGGCAACCCAGTCCTGGACATTGGCGAAGTCCGACAGGTGCTTGCCAAACGCACGACGCTGCAGTGCACGGTCGCACATCAATTCGACAGCCAGTTCGCACTGGCCAATGGTGCGCATGCAGTGGTGCACGCGCCCCGGCCCCAGGCGTGCCTGGGCCAGCGCAAAGCCCGCGTGCTCTTCGCCCAGCAGATTCTCGACGGGGACGCGCACATCCTTGAAAAGTACCTCGCAGTGCCCTTCGGGCGCATGGTGGTGCATGATTGGCACATTGCGCACGATCTCGAAGCCGGGCGTGTCCATGGGCACCAGCACCATCGAATGGCGGCGGTGTTTGGCTGCGGCTGGATCAAAGTCGGTCACGCCCATGACGATGCACAGCTTGCAGTTCGGATGCAGGGCACCGGTCGTGAACCACTTGCGGCCATTGATTACATACTCGTTGCCTTCACGCCGGATGCTGGTGGCGATGTTGGTCGCGTCCGAGGACGCCACGTCGGGCTCGGTCATGCCGAAGCACGAGCGGATCTTGCCGCTCAGCAGCGGATCGAGCCATAGCGCGCGCTGCTCGGGCGTGGCAAACAGGTGCAGCAGCTCCATGTTGCCGGTATCGGGCGCATTCGAATTGAACACTTCCGATGACCAATAGATGCGCCCCATCACTTCGGCGAGCGGCGCGTACTGCATGTTGCTCAGGCGCGTGCCGGGCTCGTCATCGCGCAGGCCTGGCAGGAACATGTTCCACAGGCCCTGCTCCTTGGCCTGCGCCTTGAGCGGCTCGACGATCTCCAGGGGAAAACGTCCTTGCCCGGCGATGCGCTCGTAGTCGACGTAATGCGGCAGCACGCGTTCGTCAAGAAAGCTGCGTAGCCGGCGCTGGAGCTGCAGGGTGTCTTCGGGTAGTTCGAAATGCATGGGTTTCTCGCTGTTCAATAAAAACGGGCGCCGCTAGCGGCTCGGTCACGCAGTTGCTGTCTTGGCGTATAGGCTGGACCGTGGGACTGCAGGCGGTCGCAGCGTCGCAGCAGCTCGTCCAGGCCCAGCCAGTCGGCGTATTGCAACGGGCCACCGGCATAAGCGGGAAAGCCCAGGCCCAGCTGCATTGCCAGATCGACCTCGGCCGCAGTTCCGACCACACCGTCGAGGAGCGCGTTGGCGGCTTCCAGCACCATCGGCAACATCATCCGGTCGACAATCTCCTGCGGGGTGAATTCGCGCCGGCCCTGGGGCTGCAGCGCCTGCTGCAGCAGATCATGGCTGTCAGCAGCCGGGGAGCGCACTGGCTTGCCGCTGCTGCTGGACTGGTACTGGTAGAAGCCCAGGCCCGACTTCTGGCCAAAACGTCCCTGCCGGGCCATCAGCCGCAGCGCATCGTCTTCCAGCTGCGGCATGCGCTCCGGATAGCCGGCGGAAATCACCTGGTTCACATGGCTGCCGGTGTCAATACCGACCACGTCCTCTAGATAGGCCGGCCCCATGGGCCAGCCAAAGCCTTCCATGGCCTGGTCGATGGCAACGAAATCCGCTCCTTCGGCAATCAAGCCGAGAAACGCATTCATGTACGCAGTGAGCACGCGGTTGACGAGAAACCCCGGGCAGTCGCGCACCACGATCGCGGTCTTGCCCATGGCGGTCGCATAGGCGACCGCGGTGGCCACGGCGGCGTCGCTGCTCTGACTGCCACGCACCACCTCCACCAGCGGCATCACCGGCACCGGATTGAAGAAATGCATGCCGACCAGCCGATCGGGTGCGCGCAGCGCCGAAGCCATGTCGTCGATGCGCAGGCTCGACGTGTTGGAGGCAATGATTGCGCCCTGCGCCAGATGGCCTTCGAGCTCGGCTAGCAGCCGGCGCTTGACCTCCAGGTTCTCGACCACCGCCTCGATTGCGAAATCCACGCCTACATAGCCGCCACTACCCAATTGCGGCGCGATGGCAGCGCGCACCTGTGCCGATTTCTCGGCGCTGATGCGTCCCGACTTGAGCTGCCGGTCCAATTGCTTTTGCGCCTCGGCCATGCCCAGTTCTAGCGCCTCGGCGCGGATGTCATGCAGTTGCACCGGCACGCCCTTGAGCGCGCTGGTAAACGCAATTCCACCGCCCATGATGCCCGCACCTATAACAGCTGCGCGCTGCACCGGTCGGCCGCTCTTGCCCGCCTGGCGCGCGATCTTCTTGATCGCCTGCTCGTTCAGGAAGGTCTGGACCATTGCGCGCGCCGCCTGGGTCTTGGCGATCTCGCCAAACACCTCGGCTTCCAAGCGCAGCGCAGCCTCGCGCTCGAGGCTGGCGCCGCGGCGCATCATGTCGACGGCAGCCAGCGCCGCCGGCTGGTGCGCTGCAGCGGCTTTCTGCGCACGGGCGCGGGCATCGGCAAACTCCTGTTCCAGTTGCGCAGCAGGGGACGCGAGCGGCTCGCGCTTGCGCTGCTGACGCCCCTGCCAGTCGATCTCACCCGCAATGGCGCGGCGCAGGCACTGCAGCGCGTGCTCGCGCAGGGTTGCAGCGGGAGTGACTTCGTCCACAACCCCCGCATGCAGGGCTGCAGCCGCACCTGCGGGCTTGCCGCTGGCAACCCACTCGCAGGCCGCGCCCGGACCAGCCACACGCACCAGGCGCACCGTGCCGCCAAAGCCCGGAAACAGTCCCAGCTTGACTTCGGGCACACCGACTTGGGCCGTTTCGGACATCACGCGCAGAGCGTTCGCCAGCACGAACTCGAGCCCGCCACCCAGGGCAAAGCCATTGATGGCCACGACGCTTGGCACCGGCAGGTCCTCGAAGCCGATGAATACCTCGTTGCTGCGCAGCACGTCAGCAGTGATCTCCGCCGCCGGCTTCCTGAACTTCTCTCCGAACTCAGTGATGTCGGCGCCGACGATGAAGACCTCCTTGGCGCTGGTGGCCAGCACGCCACGCAGGTCCGGCAGGCTTTTCAGCAGCGCAACGACCTGACCGAGCTCGTCGATCGTGCGCGCGTCGAACTTGTTGATGGACTCACCCTGGCGGTCGAAGCAAACCTCGTAGACGCCCTCATCCTGCAGCGCTGCCAGCTGCACGCATTGACCTTGGAACACAGTTTCTCCTCTGGGCATCGCGCCCGACTGTTCCAGTCTAAAAAGACTGCGTTCCTCCCACCATCGTCGGAAGTGACGACATTGCGGGCTGCCAAGCGCTAGGCAAGAGCGCGCTGAATAATGATTTTCTGGATGTCGCTCGTGCCCTCGTAGATCTGGCAGACGCGTACGTCGCGGTAGATGCGCTCCAGGGGAAAGTCGCTGACCACGCCATAGCCACCCAGCGTCTGGATGGCGGCGCTGCACACGCGTTCGGCCATCTCGCTGGCAAACAGCTTGGCCATCGCGGCCTCCTTGAGGCAGGGCCGGCCGGCGTCGCGCAGGCTGGCCGCGTGCCAGATCAGCTGGCGCGCGGCCTCCAGCTGGGTGGCGCACTCAGCTAGGCGGAAGCCGACGGCCTGATGGTGGAAGATGGATGTGCCGAAGCTCTCGCGCTGCTTGGCGTAGTCCAGAGCGAACTCGAGCGCGCTGCGCGCCATGCCGACGCTTTGCGCGGCAATGCCGATGCGTCCGCCCTCCAGCGCACCGAGCGCTATCTTGTAGCCCTCACCTTCCGCGCCAATTAGGTTCTCGGCAGGGATTCGGCAATTGTCGAACTGGATCTGCGCCGTGTCGCTGCTATGCTGGCCCAGCTTGTCCTCGACGGCGGCAACCAGGTATCCCAGGTTGCTCGTGGGAACGACAAACGCACTCATCCCCTTCTTGCCGGCCCCCCTATCGGTCACGGCGATGACGATTGCCACCTGGCCGTTCTTGCCACTGGTGATGAACTGCTTCACGCCATTGAGCACATACACATCGCCCTCACGCACGGCAGTGGTGCGCAGCGAGGAGGCGTCGGAGCCTGCCTGTGGCTCTGTCAGGCAGAAAGCTCCCAGCATCCGACCCTGCGCCAGCGGCGTGAGCCACTGCTTCTTTTGTGCTGCGCTGCCGTAGCCCAAGAGAATGGCATTGACAGGGCAGTTCGTCACACTGATGGCGGTACTGGTGCCGCCGTCGCCCGCAGCAATCTCTTCGAGCACAAGTGCCAGACTCATGTAATCGAGATGAGCCCCACCAAACTCTTCGGGCACACATATGCCATAAGCGCCCAGCGCCGCCAGGCCCTGGTGCGCCTCATGGGGAAAGTGGTGGTCTCGGTCCCAGCGCGCAGCATGGGGCCACAGTGCAGTCTGTGCGAAATTGCGCACAGCGTCGCGGATCATTTCCTGGTCTTGGGTCAATAGCATGGTGAATTTTTGACTGCACGCGGTGGCCCGACTAGGGTCATCCAACGGAGGTCTCATTCTGCGGATCAGGCACCGCCAGCGATATCGTCAATTGCGACGAAGGCGGGTTTCCGTATGAACGCCCCGCACAACTTCTTGATCTCTCTTGAAGAGCGGCACGCGAACAGGATTCTTCAGGGCACCAAAACCGTTGAGCTTCGTCGTCGGCCTATGCACGTCGCAATCGGATCAACGGTCTGGATATACGTAAAGATGCCTGTCGGCAACATCGTCGGCTGCGCAACAGTCACAGGCCTGCACACGCTTGCCCTCAGCACATTGTGGAGGCGGTTTGGCACCGTATCGGGCCTCAAGCGCCAGGAATTTTTCGAGTACTTTTCGGGGCTTCCGAAAGCCTTTGCATTGGGCCTAAGTGAGCCTACTCAGCTCACGTCCCCCATCCCACTGAGCAAGCTGCGCAGTGTGTCGGGAGGCTTTCATCCACCGCAGTTCTTCACCAATGTCGCAAACGATGGGCCTTTGCTGCACGTGATGAGCCAAGCCCTTCACGGCCAACCGACAAAGTCGACAAACCTGCAGCAAGAGTTGGAACTTGCCTGAGGCGTCCTACGAGAGCGCCTGGGCCGCCCTTAGCCTCTGCTGCGGGCTGCCGCTGCAGCCATTTCTGCAAGGAACGGTCCATCGTGTCGGGCGGGTTGAACGATTAGAAAGTCGTTGCGATCTTGGCCGACTATCCACGCAGGAGGCTTGCCACGTCCTGTCCATGTGGCGCCTGTTGCTGGATCCTTGTATTTGGCTACGCCGTGTTTTTTGCCCTGTGCGGGAAGCAACGGGAAGACTTGTTGAGAGGTAAGGCCAAACTCGGTAACAAGCTCTTGTACGCGACGCAGTGCCGCAGTGGCTTCAGTTTTTTTTGCCTTGGCTATTTCTGCATCCAGAGCAGCTTTCGTGGCCAGTAGTTCGGTCAAATTCATAGTCGTACCTTGGTCGGTGGGCGATCGCCGCCATGTGTAATACCGACAATTATCGGCCTTACTCGGCGCTGACTGTTCCTCGCAACAACGTGAAGCTCATGTAGGTGATCTTGCCCCCGTAGTCCCGACCCCGCCCTATTCGCAATAAAGCTCCTGCTCAGCCCCCGCAGCCTGTTGCCGCCTGAACTCCCGAGGCGACCGCATTTTCAGCGAAGAATGCGGATGCACCTCGTTGAAGTGCTCGAAGGCCGCTGGCAGCTGCGCCAGTACCGTCTGCGCGTCACGCAGGTCCATGCGCGCCACATAGTCGCGCTTGAAGCTGTTGACGAAGCTCTCGGCCATGCCGCTTGCTCTGCGGGCTGCAGACGGGCGTGCTGATGGGCTTCAGGCCCAGCGCGCGTGCCAGTGCCCTCGTTTCGGAAGCGATGTAGGCACCAACGTTGTCACTGAGGAACTCCAACTCCTGGCCCTTTGGGACCGCTTCGACCGAGCCGAAGCGGCGCTCAACGGCCTCGATGAGCATCTCGCGCACCGGCGCGCCTGGCAGCCCCTTGCCCTTCCACGCGCGCCAAGCCATCACCTCACGGTCGCAGTAGTCCTTGGCGAAGGTGGCCGTCACGGTCTGATCCGAAGCGCACTTGATTTCCAGACCATCGGAGCGCGCTAAATCCCGGGTCTTGTAGATGCGCTTTTGAATGCGCTCCTTTTTCAGGCTACTGAAGAATGACTCGGCGAAGGCATTGACCCAGCAGTTGCCCCGGCGGCTCATGCTCGGCTCGAGGTTATGGGCGACACTTGTACAGGCTATGGGCCGAGACTCCCAGGCGGGCAGCTACACCTGGGACGGAGTAGCCGTATTCGACGACTTGCTTGACTGCCTCTTCCTTGAATTCCGGAGTAAGCCTCTGGGTGCTCATGACATTCCCCCTATGCTCAAAGGATAGGCGGGGCTTGTCTACCGACCAGGGGCAGTCCATCCACCTTAACAAGGTGTCATCGAAACCGGCAGCAGCCCACTCGGTCCCAACTTCATTGGACAAATGGCAAGGGCTCAAGCGTCCTTGCGGGGGCTGCGGGAGCAAAGCCGTCCAGTTTCAGCTGTAGGGCTTCGAGCGCATCCCATGTGCCAGCTTCGAAGTCCGGTTCAGTGGCAGGGATGGGAAGGCGCGGATGGTCGCGCCGAATACGGCGGTGAACTTCTCGTATCGCCGCCCAGCGCACTGGCCGTTCCAGAAAATTCGGCACGAACCAGAAGCCGAAAGCGGCCACCATGAATGTTAGAACGTTGCCCATCTGAGGCCAATCTGCCACCGCGTCTGTGCCAAAAGTGACAAGACTAGCAAAGAGCACCACCAGCAAGTAGCGAAGGCGTCTGAAAACTCCAATGCCCTGTTTAAACGCAGCACGCAGTGCATCTCGATCTTGCTCAACATCATTGCGTTCGCGCGCCTGGACCTGCTGGCTTAGTTTGTCGATTTGGCTGTCGAGCAGGAGCACGTCCTGATGCCGCTGCGCCAGATCAGCCTTGAGCGCCTTGACATCTTGCTCGCTTGCCTCGCGGGCCTGTGCGTGTTGAGCCGCAACGCTTTCAAGTCGTTCCTCGTGCTGCAGCTTGAGCTCCACAAAGCTCTTGTCGCTCTCGGCTTTCTGCGCAGCTAGCCTCTGGTCCCCTTCCTCGCGCGCCTTGGCAGCAGCGAACTCGCCCGCAGCAAGTCTGACCTGCTCGATGATGTATGGCAGACGTTCGGCCGTCACGTCTTCAGGGTCGGCACGAGTGGCGCGCATGAGCGCTCGTTCGCCCTCCCGGTTTTCTAGTAGAGCAGCGACGTGATCCGCGTCGGTGCTTCCATGCAACTCCAGCACGAGATTGATGGCACGCGACCTCACGTCCTTTCGTGGACGAATCGCTGCAGAGCAATGAGCTAGCAAGCGGGCCCGCGACATATGGCCATTGCCTTCGCCACTGCGCAACCAAAGATAGCCGGCCAGCTGCTTGTCGGATAGCGCGATAGGTGCCCAACGGGCTGCATTGCTATCGCTCTGCCTCGCCGCATTGGTCAACCATGTTTTCCACGCACCATTGGCCATGTGCGCAAGAGCCGTATTGCGTGTGATGAAGATGGCCTTGCTGTCGCAGATTCGCTCGCAGAGAGTATTTGCATCTCGAATCCGAATCATGGACCAAACAGAGCGTTTGTCGTGGTCTCTGGCGTCCTCGTTCGGCCAGTTCGACATGCGCCTGTTGAGGTCTGCCTCAATGTCGCCCACCGTGTTGCGAGACCGACGCACTATATCAAGCTGGGGGTCTTTCTTCACAGGAATGCCGACACTCGCCGCTCGGCTTCCCACATTGTCCTTAAGCGCCGACAGGACATGCGGCTTGGCGGATGAGGCAAATGCGCTTGTCCTCGCATTGCCTGAACGAAGCGACGCGAGTCGGCCGGAAACCACCGACTCCGCCTCGACGATGCAGTCATCAAACACTACAGGGTGAGCCCCGCTCGACGTGACCATGTCGAGGAGCTCAGCGCCATACGCGGCGTATTCCACGTTGACTCCGAGCATGTCCAGTAGCAACGGCGAGTCCAAGTAAACCTCTAGGTCATTCAGACTTTTTTGGTCTGCAGCCGGCTCACTGAAGCAAGCCAAGGCTTCCGCCGCCATGCTAGCAAAGGCGATGTCGGAGACCCGGTCGAACAGCGCCGTCTGTCCATCACGCAGGTCCAGGAGGAACTGTGCGACGTGGAAATCTAGATGCAACTCGCGCTGTTCCTGAGGGGTGGATTCGGCACGCTTGAGCGTCAGCGTCTTCGTCATTGCCTTCGCGCCGATGGCCGTTTCTCGACGGGCCAGCAAGCGCATGGACTCGGCGTTGAGAAGACGGTCTAGGAACTCCTCCTGAAGTCGCTGCTCGGTTTCATTCGCGAGCAGTGGGTCATCCCTGCACGAATCGACGAACTGCTGGAGGACTGAGTCAATTTCTTGCTCACTCACTCCCGGAGCCTCAAGCTCCTCCGTTGTGACATTCGAGGCATATTGAAAGACGGTACCACCACTAGCTTTTCCGACTGCGGATACCAGCAAGCCCTGAGCTTCCAGTTGCTCGGCAAGGCCTAGAACGGCCAAGCGTGGAATCCTCAGGCCGTAAAGCTTAGCGACCTCGTTGGAGAACGCCTGGGCGTCGAACATCTGTCCGGCAAATTCTCGGCACACGGGAGCAAAGAACGGAGCGAGCGCTCCGAACATGCCTGTATTAGCCCCCTGAATGCGGTCTGCCAGCGCACAGTAGGCCAGCAAAGCCCGTTTGGGCTTGTTGATGCAACTCATCTACGACGGAATCTTCTTCGAATTGAATTCTACCGGCCGACTTACTTGAAGCCTTATGCATGCCGTTCTTGCCTATACACGCGCGAACGAACACACATGACCGCCCAACACCGGCGCAAACCGGCCGCTTTGTCCCACGGACGTAAGCAATTATGTCTGGAATTGCAATTTTTGGTAGGAATTTGGACCCCAGCGCCAGACATTGCATACCAAACAATAAAAGGCAATGAGTCGTTCACAATTCGAACTTCCGCGAACTTTGCCTTAATCAGGCTCAACCCTCGCCTGCACAATCAGCATCGTTTCACAGGCTTATCCGCCCGAAGTTTAGGACCACCGGGCTGCAGGCGTGGAACAGGATCACTGTGTTCAAACGCCACGTGCTTCATCGAGGAGAACCCAACCAACGCCAGGCCTCAATCGCATGGACTTAGGACAATGCCGCTGCCCGTCAACGGCACTAGTTCCACATGCAAGCCTGCCCTGCCAACTATGACGGCAAGAAAAGGGCGCTTGTCCTTCCGCCCAGAGGCCAACCTTTTCCACTCTGACCGGTCGATCCCAGACGGTGTAGGGAAGTCTTGAGGATGCGTGTGCCACTCGCCCAAATACCGAACTGTTCCTCGGCTATCGCTCCACATTTTCTGAGCGACTTCCGCGTGTCCTTGCGGAAGTCGCTCGAACGAGTAGCGCGACCTCAAGTCGTCGACGGTCGGAAACGTTGCGCGGATAAGGTTCAGATGCGTGCCCCTGACCTCGCCGAGAAGCAGTCCGCCAGCCTCGGCGTCAATATCCAGGCGCTGGATGTGCTCGCGAAACACGCCTAGGACCTTGTTGTCGAAGTTCACAAGGCTTCGTCTGTCAGGCGTCGACCATCCGGTTACGAATTGCATGCAGGGCATCCGTCTTGCTTCATAAGGGTGCAGTCCGGCGTTGCGCTCTGGAACTGGCTATCGAGGATCCGCGTACGCAAGGTCGGCGCGTCGTCGTTGTTTGCCCAGGAACTGACCATTTCGGCACCGAGCGCCGCCGCCTGCAGAGATACCGTCGCCGGAAATGGAACATACAGCCCTTCGCACCCCTGCCCCGCCAACAGCTTTGGCATCTCGCCCTCCACACTCTGTAAAAGCCCAACCCGATTGGCATCGCAAAGGCAGCGAAAGCAGCCGCCCCTTTCGTTGGCCCTCATCACGCCGCGAACAGCAACGCCTGGCCCTTCGATCCATACCGTCAGAAGCGCAGCATGCTGATGCTTACGTGCCAGCAAATGCCCCAACGACTCCTCGCCCGTAGCGTCGATGAGCAGGTCGAAAGCGCCGAGCTCAATCTCACGCACGTCTCGAGGGGTGGCCGCGATGTTCGCACCTGGTGCCAAAGCCTCCAGCTCCCGCTTCAGTGCGACAGCTTTGTTGTTAAAAAGCCCCGAGAACCCAAGCCGATGGCGCCCCAGATTCTGCGGCTTCAATCCGTCAAAATCGACCAACTCAAGGCTCCCATCGCCAGTGCCGGCACCGGCCTTCACGAGTAGGTCGGCGAGATAACCGCCAATGGTTCCACAGCCGACCAGGACCAGCCGCTTTCCGGACAAGGACTTGCGCCCTGGCTGATTCCTCCCGGCCATGTATTTGTCGTCCAGGCGGATCACTTCCAGTGGAACAACAGGAAGCGAAAACAAGGGCGGAAACTTCTTCTTCCAAGCTCCGCGCTGTGGGGCCGAGTTCGTCTGTAAATTGACCCAGGCTCCGTAGGTCATGAGCGGCGACTCGATGATGAGGACCGCCGCCAACGCAGCAGTTGAGCGGGCCTGCTGAATGCGCTCCAGGAGCTTCCTTCGGCACTGCTTGTCGAGGAGTCCTTGCCACTCAAGCAGTTGTTGCACGTTCTCGATTGGCCAGCGCATGTTGTGTGGCCTGGGCTTCGCCGTAGTCTTGACTCGAAACGTCACCGCGGGGTAATCAACCGTGGTCCAGCCAAGCTGCTTCAACTTCGCCTGTGTCCGCAGCAAGTCGTCGGTCACCACCGGGTAGATGTCGGAACCGTTCTTGACCGCCTTCAGTATTTGTTGCCCGAGGCGGGCATCACGTAAGTCGACGAGACAGAAAATGCCCGCCCAATAGGCATAGAACTCGTCCTCCAAGTCGTTGCGGAACTCGCCCGCAATGATGTCCTGGAAGACCTCCGTGGCTCGATCCAGACAGGCAAGGGTTTGGCCAACGGGATCGAAGACGTCGAGAACTACGGTGCCCCGAGCGATGTAGCAGATCTCGCAGTCCACACCCATGTGGGGCACAACAAGCGGCAGGCCAGACGGACGCTCAAGCAGGCGGACCCGGGGATACTCGCTGAAGTTCGGATCCACCTGAAGCTCGCACGCAAAGCTCCTGCTCGCACCATACAGCGTACCGTGGTAGAGGAACCAGCCATCACACGAGCGAGTTTTGAAATCAAAGCCGCGCCCGCGAAGACCGTCAGTAACATCGGCGATCAGTTCGTCAGTGGGCATCAACCAGCCTTTGAACGTCCCACCAGCTCGCTCGCCCCTACCGTCGCCGGCGCAGCCGCGACCGTAGCTGCGACGGATGCCACCTTGACTCGATCCGGGCGATTCGGGAATCGCTGGCCGAATTCCTGCCGCATCCAGATGCAGACCTGGCTTTCACTTGACGCATGGAGTGACGCGCGCAACACGCCCTCAAAGCGCTGGAGTTCGCGTGCAGCTTCCTCGACCTTGTCCTTGCCGAGACGCTTGGTCAGCGATTCGTTCCCATTGACCGGATTAACCACGCCTGCACGCAGCGCGGCTGGAAGGCCCGCCAGTACATCGAGAAGAGCAAGGTCATCGCGGCCATGCCGGCGCTCGAACAGCGGGACGGCGGCAGCCATAAGCAGGATCGACGCAGGACCGCCGCTGGTCCACTTCCAATCGCGGAAAGCCTTCAAGTAGCGGATGACGCGGCGCAACTGATCGCCACGGGCCAGCACCTGGGCCTCGAACCAGTCCTTGACCGGACGCGGGTCCGATTCCCACCAGCCTTCTTCTCGATGGGCCAGCAGCACGACATCGCTGGGCAGCTTTGACCAGGAGTCGCGCTCCGCCCTGCGAATTGCTTCAGCTGAATCCAGCGTGTGATACGCCTCCATCGCTGCCTTAGTCAGGGTCAGGAATTCATCGTCAGGGATCGCGTACAGCGGAACGTCGATATGCGCCGCTTTCGTCACTTCGATCCGTACGCAGGTAGGTTTGTCCGTGATGAGGGTCCAGCCTTTTTCGCGACACAGCACCTCCAAACAGGCCTCGGCCGCATTGAAAAAGATGGCCGTTGCAGCACTCGGGCGCTTCGTTTGCTTGACGAAACCCAGCGGCAAGTAGCAGCCGTCATCGACGTCAGCCTGCTGGGGATGCTGTGCCGGGGCGTTCAGAGTCTTGTATGCCCACGATCCCTGGGTGAAGAAGCGCGGCGTCGGCGCCTTCTCGGCGAAGCCGGCCGCTTGCAGCATCTTCGGGATGCCGTCGCGCAGACAGTTGCGGACGTCGATCTTGGCTTGGGCCAGGTAGGTCCTGACGCTGGGGGTCAAGTCGAGCGAATCCAACAGGTTCGGCTCGTTCGGGTCGGTCGTGTGAAAGAGAGCGGTAAGGTTAAGCATGTTGCGGCTCCGAAGGGGTCGTAGAGTTCTTGTTAGGGCCGTGAAAGAACGTCGGAGCGGCGGCCCAATGCGCTCGAAACGGTTGGAATTTCGGATCGCCAAGCGCCCTTTGCGCGGCGTGCATGCCCCGATCGCGGAGCGTGTTGGTCGAAGCAATTGAGACCCGGTCAAGAGCCTTCACGTCCTGGCTTTGGTCCGGCGTGGCTTTGTCGTCGATGGGGAAGTAGTCGTCGCCGAGGGATTGTTTCAGCATGTAATCCACCGACGACTCCTGGGCCGAGATGACTAGGTCAAAGAGGCTTCCCCTCCACCGCGCAAAACCACGGTCTAGATCGGCATCTCCGCGAACGGTCGCGCCGATGGTCATCGTTCCGATGGCGAGGACACGCACACGTACTTTCGGAATGCCCTTGGCCAAGAAGGTGCTGACCTCGTGCAGACCGAAAAACCCAGGGGCGTTGCCGACCAAGCCGCCATCAGCGAAGACGCCACGCTCGTTGCGTGAGAGCGGGAAGTACACCGGCGCAGCTGCGGTGGCGACCGCCACGTCGGTCAGTTTCATGAGGTGGTCGAGTTCGAAGGTGGGATGATGCGGCGTCTTGAAGAATTGCCCGCGGCCTGTCGAGTAATTAACGGCGGGGACGAGCACGCGGTGCTTAAGATCGCCAATAGTTAGCTCACCAAAGCGCTCGCCCAGCACGGACCGCAGGCCGTGCGAAGAATGCTTGGCCTTCCACCAGAATCCTGTCAGGCGGCGCCATAGCGACCGGCAACCAAAAATCCTGTCGCCATGGGTCTCGAAGATGGCCTTCAACTCCTCAGCCGGGACTTCGGCTGCCAGCCCCAGAGCAAGTAAGCCGCCGGCCGAGGTGCCGCAGATGAGGTCGAAATGGCTTGCGATGGGCCGGCCCAGAACCTTCTCCAGTTCGGCAAGAACCGTGGCGGTGTACAGCCCTCGGTAACCGCCCCCTGAGAGCGCCAGGATGTGAAACGTCGGAACCTCGATATCAGCCACGGCGCACCTCCAGCTGAAGGCCACGAATGGGGTCCGACCGCCAAGCCTGCGTCAGACGCTGCCACGTGCGGCCTCCAAGGCAAGCCTCGAATCGTGCTAGTCGGTACATCGGTTAGCTCCAGTCTTGTGAACGATGAGTAATATAGATAGAACACAGCCACTTGTAAAGTAGGTTGATACGCAGCGTTATATTGATATAATATTGGGCTTATCAGCAGCACACTCCAGGAGGACATCTCATGTCATTAGGCGCGCGCATCAAAGAACTCCGCCTAAAACATGGATGGTCACTTCAACACCTAGCAGATGCAGTTGGAGTCTCAAAGACCCATATATGGGCCCTAGAGCGGGGCGAGACCAGCAATCCGTCGATGGAACTGTTGAAGAAGCTGGCTGAGCAATTCAAGGTCACGCTGGAATACTTGGCCGGTACGACCGAGGACACGTTGGCCGACGTCACTGCGCAGCAATTTTTCCGCGACTTCAAGTCTTTATCGGAGGCGGAGCAGGCCGTTTTGCTGCAAACTTTGGAGATCTTCAAAAACAAGAAGGCTCCGAGAGATGCTAAGACTTGACCTGATGGAGTTGGCCGACCTCGTTCGGCCCGAACAACTCGTCGATGAAATCCTCAAGCAGAACCCTCAACTGCCGCTTCCGATCCCCGTTGTAGAGCTAGCCAAACTGGCAGGTATTTCGAAGATCGAGGCGCTCTCGAGTCAGGGCTTCGAAGGCATGCTCATAGCGAATGCCGAGAAGACAGAAGGTGTGATCTTCTACAACGGGACTGTCCCAAGATCTCGTCAAAGGTTCACCATCGGGCACGAATTTGGGCACTTCCTTCTACCATGGCATCGCCAGACCACTTTCGAGTGCACAGCAGAAGATATCTCGAATCGCACTCGAAAGGACTGGGAAGTTCAGGCCAACCAGTTTTCTGCCGAACTGCTGATGCCCAAGTCGCTAGTGAAGGCCCGACTTCAAGCCAATGGCGACCCAGAACTTGGCCACATACAAAAACTCTCGAACCAGTTCGATGTCAGCTTCGAGGCGGCCGCTCGTCGGCTTATCGAACTCAGTGAGTACGCTTGCGCGGTCGTGTTTTCTAAGGATAACGTCGTTCGATACTGGGCCAAGAGCGATTACTTCGCCGAGCAGATCGCCCTTCGCAAGGGTGACAAGCTTCCCTATAAGAGCCCCAGTAAACAATCGGGCTCTGACCCTGAGGAATGGCACGAGCTGATTGCATCGTCGTGGGTAAAGGAAAGACAAGGCGAAGACCTGCCCGAGAGCATTTACGAGCAGACCTTGTGCCAAGAGTACGGATACAAGGTGACGTTGCTTTCCTTGGGCTAACGAGCGGCAGGGTCACAGTCTGCAAAGCCCCTAGACTCGGTGTTCGCGAAGCAGCTGCTGGTGAATTTCAATAATCAGCTTGTTGCGATCATTGCTGCATGTGAGTCTGCTCGGACCACATGAACCTCCCCCCAAACAAAAAAAAAGAGCGCTCAATAGTGCGCTCTTTTTCGTATAGCAGTCAGCCCATACCGGGCTGCTGTCATCTCGCATATCTAGGTCTCCTTTAACCGTCGAATTTTGGTTTACGACTTTATCGTTACAAGTGACCATGGCGTAAACATGCATGAATGCTGGAGGCTCGTTTACAACTTTATTTGCGTGTTTACGACTTTAATTACCCAGAATACCTGCTGCCCCCGGCCCTCTGCCTCACTCCACCGTCACGCTCTTGGCCAGATTGCGCGGCTTGTCCACGTCGGTGCCGCGTGCGCAGGCCGTGTGGTAGGCCAGCAGCTGCAGCGGGACCACGTGCAGGATGGGGCTCAGGGCGCCGTAGTTCTCGGGCATGCGGATGACGTGCATGCCTTCGCTGCTTTCGATGTTGGTCTTGGCATCGGCCAGCACGTAGAGCACGCCGCCGCGCGCGCGCACTTCCTGCATGTTGCTCTTGAGCTTTTCCAGCAGCTCGTCGTTGGGCGCCACCGTGACCACGGGCATGGCGCTGTCCACCAGGGCCAGCGGGCCGTGCTTGAGCTCGCCCGCCGGATAGGCCTCGGCGTGGATGTAGCTGATTTCCTTGAGCTTGAGCGCGCCTTCCAGCGCAATCGGGTAGTGGATGCCACGGCCCAGGAAGAGCGCGTTCTCCCGCTTGGCGAAGTCCTCGGACCAGCTGATGACCTGGGGCTCCAGCGCCAGCACCGATTGCAGGGCCACGGGCAGGTGGCGCATGGCGGCCAGGTACTGCTGCTCCTTTTCCTCGCTCAGGCGCCCTTGCGACTGGGCCAGGGCCAGGGTCAGCAGGAACAGGCCCGCCAGCTGGGTGGTGAAGGCCTTGGTGGAGGCCACGCCGATCTCCACGCCGGCGCGCGTGATGTAGGCCAGCTCGCATTCGCGCACCATGGCGCTGGTGGCCACGTTGCAGACGGTCAGCGTGTGCTTCATGCCCAGGCTCTGCGCGTGGCGCAGCGCCGCCAGGGTGTCGGCGGTCTCGCCCGACTGGCTGATGGTGACGACCAGGGTCTTGGGATGGGGAACGCTGGTGCGGTAGCGGTACTCGCTGGCCACTTCCACGCTGCAGGGCAGGCCGGCCAGCGCTTCGATCCAGTACTTGGCCGTGCAGCCGCTGTAGTAGCTGGTGCCGCAGGCCAGGATGAGCACGCGGTCGATTTCCTTGAACACGCGCCAGGCCGAGGTGCCTGCCTTGCCGTCCGAGCCCGCGCCGTCGAACAGCTCGGGCACGATGGCCTGCACGCCTTCCAGCGTGTCGGCAATGGCGCGCGGCTGCTCGAAGATTTCCTTTTGCATGTAGTGGCGGTAGGGGCCCAGCTCGGCCGCGCCGCTGTGGGCGTGCACGGTGCGCACGGGGCGCTGCTCGGGCGCCAGGCGCTCGCCGCCCTTGCCCACCAGCCAGTAGCGGCCGGGCTGCAGGTCCACGATGTCGCCCTCTTCCAGGTAGACGATCTGGTCGGTCACGCCGGCCAGGGCCATGGCGTCGCTGGCCAGGAAGTGTTCGGCGCCGTCCTGGCCCACGCCCAGGATCAGCGGCGAGCCGGCGCGCGAGCCGACCACGCGCTGCGGCTCGTCCTTGTGCATGACGGCGATGGCGAAGGCACCATGCAGCCGCTGCGTGGCGGCCTGCACGGCCTCGAACAGATCACCGCCGTAGAGGCTGTCCACCAGGTGGGCGATGACCTCGGTATCGGTCTGGCTGGCGAAGACATAGCCCTTGGACTGCAGCTCGGCGCGCAGGGCTTCGTAGTTTTCGATGATGCCGTTGTGCACCAGGGCCACGCGGGCCGGCTGGTCGGCATCGGCCACGGGCGAGACGCCGGGGCCGTGGCTGAAATGCGGATGGGCGTTGCGCACGGCCGGCTCGCCATGCGTGGCCCAGCGGGTATGGGCAATGCCGGTGTGGCCGATGACCTTGTCCTGCTGCACCTGGGCCATGAGTTCGGCCACGCGCGCCGTGGAACGGGCGCGCTGCAGGCCCTGGCTGTGCACGCCCTGGGCGTCCAGCGCCTGCACGGCCACGCCGCAGGAGTCATAGCCGCGATACTCCAGGCGCTGCAGGCCCTGGACGAGAACGGGGACGATATCGCGGAAGGAAACCGCTGCGACGATGCCACACATGGACAAGCTCCTTGTTTCGAGATGACGACGGATGCTACGCAGGTTGAAAAGAAATTTCTCGCCAAATTTCTTTATCTATTGAACTAATATTTCATCAAAACCAGCACAAGAAATATTATTTCAATTCATAGAATTCAATGACACAAAATTCCATAGAACTGGACGCCACCGATCTGCGTTTGCTGCAATTGCTGCAGGTCGATGCCAGCCGCAGCAACCAGGCCCTGGCCGCGCTGCTGCAGCTGTCGCCGCCCACCTGCCTGCGCCGCGTGCGGCGGTTGCAGGAGACCGGGCTGATCGAGCGGCAGGTGGCCATCCTCCAGCCGGAACGCCTGGCCGCCGCCCTGGGCCACGGGCTGCAGGCCATCGTGGAAGTCTCGCTGGACCGCCAGGACAGTGATTCGCTGGACAGCTTCGAGCGCCGCGCCGTGGCACTGGACGCCGTGCAGCAGTGCTGGCGCGTGTCGGCCGGGCCTGATTTCATCCTCGTGGTGGCCGCGCCCGACATGCCGGCCTACCTGGAGTTGAGCCGCGCGCTATTCACGGGCGACGCCAACGTGCGCAATGTCAAGAGTTTTTTCAGCGTCAAGCGCGCCAAGTTTTCCACCGCCATGCCGCTGCCGTCCACAAATCCCGGAACGGCCGCCGAATGAGGCCAGGAGCCTTGATTTTGTGAGTATTTGTGCTCATCAGGAAGCTACGCTGCATCGGGCCCGCGTAGGACAACAGGCCTGCAATGTGTCCCGAACGCCAACTTTGGGCAACGTTAAACTTTAAGGCGTTGCGCACGCACGGGGACAATGATACAAATTGATGCAACAACACTTTCTGACGCGCTAGGCAATCGGCGCGCACTCGGCTCGCACCGCCATGTCCTTGCGCCAGCGCATCCATCGCCGAACCTACCCCTTGCGCGTCTCCAGCATGGCATTGGGCGGCCTCGTCGTGGGCACGGCCATGACCGAGATGGGCGCCAGCCCGGCGGTCTGGGGCTTTGTGCTGGTGAGCGCCCTGGTCTGGCCGCACATCGCCTTTTTGCACGCCCGCCACAGCCGTGACAGCCACCGCGCCGAACACGCCAATCTGCAGATAGACGCGCTGATCATCGGCAGCTGGATTCCCGTGATGCATTTCTGCGCATTGCCCAGCATTGCGCTGCTGGCCATCAGCATTGCCGACCGCAACCACACGGCCACTCGCGACGGCTGGCTGCAATCGCTGGTGGCCACCTTGCTGGCCGCCGCGCTGGTGGCCCTGCTGCTGCGGCCCGTGCCCGACTGGGAGGCCAGCCTGGCCGTGCAGCTGAGCATGCTGCCCCTGCTCCTGCTGCACAGCGTGTTCTCCAGCTGGTCTACGCGCCAGCTGGTGCGCAAGCTGGCGCGCCAGAACGTGAAGCTGCAGGTGCTCAGCCGCATCGACCCGCTGACCACGCTGTACAGCCGGGACTACTGGTGGCAAAAGGCCCGCGCCGCGCTGCGCGACTACCGGCAGACGCAGGCCTCGGCCTGCCTGCTGATCGTGGACATAGACCACTTCAAGCGCATCAACGACAGCTTTGGCCACACCGTGGGCGACGAGGTGCTGCAGGCCATAGGCCTGACCATCCGGCACTGCCTGCGCTCGCACGACGCGGCGGGCCGCTATGGCGGTGACGAGTTCGCCGTGCTGTGCATGCACACCCAGCTGGACGACGCCTATGCGGTGGCGCTGCGCATACGCAACCAGTTGAGCCAGCTGCGCGTGCGCGAGCATCCCCAGCTGCGCGTGAGCGCCAGCATTGGCGTGGCGGCGGCGGACCCGAGCTTTCTGTCGGTCAAGGACTGGATCAATGCGGCCGACAGCGCGCTCTACAGCGCCAAGGATGCCGGGCGCGACCAGGTGATTCCCGCCGCGCCGCTGATGGCCGGCAGCGCGCCTGCCCGAGCGGGAACAGGCTCGGACACAGACCCCGATACAGGCTCCGACACGGGCCCGGACACCAGGGACTCCCACCCCACGCACCAGCCCGAGCCGGACGACACGCTGATCTGAGGGCAGGCGCCAGCGGCAGGCGGTCTCAGAGCCCGCGATCGGCGCGCCGCACTTCGCCGCCGGGCCAGTTCAGGCAAACGCAGCAGCCGCCCGCGGGCGTGGCGCGGATGGTGGCCTCGCCGCCGTGGCGGCGCATGACGCCGCGCACCAGGGCCAGGCCCGTGCCCAGGCCGGGGAACTCGGATTCGCGGTGCATGCGCTGGAAGATGCCGAACAGCGCTCCCGCACGCGAGGGATCGAACCCCACGCCGTTGTCCGTCACGCTGAGCGTGATGCCGCCGTCGGCATGGCGTTCCACATCGATGGCAATGCGCGGCTGGTCCACGGGCCGGGTGAACTTGACGGCGTTGTCCAGCAGCGCCTCCAGCACCTGGCGCAGCAGGGCCGCGTCGGCACGCACGGCGGGACTTTGCTGCGGCAGGCTCCATTGCAGCCGCGCAGCCGCGCCGCAGGCCGCCCAGCGCGGCTGCGCCAGCACCGCCGTGCGCGCCTGCTCCAGCAGCTCCTGCAAGGCGACGGGCTGCCACTGCATGGGCGTGCGCGCGGCGCGCGACAGGGCCAGCAGGCCGTCGAGCATGCCGCCCATGCGGCGCGCCGACTGGTCCATGGTCTGCAGGAAGCCGCGCGCCTCCTGCAGCTCCTGCGGCGAAGGCGCGGCCTGCGACAGCAGCTCATCGACCAGGGGGCCGAAGGACAGCACATGGCGCAGCGGCGCGCGCAGGTCGTGCGACACCGCATGCAGCCATTCCTGCTGCGCGGCGCGCAGGGCCTGCAGTTCCTGCTCCCGCTGGGCCAGGCGCTCCAGCGCATCCTGCAACGTGCGGGGAGGGCCCTGCAGGTC
>NZ_JACVUR010000024.1:0-93359 GCF_016516495.1 Delftia sp. S65 | reverse complement strand
TCGAAAATCAGGCGGTCCCATGGGACCGCCTGATTTTCGAGAACGACTGGAATCAGTCGGACATCGCGGCCGACAGCTGCTCGATCTGCTCGCTCAGCTCCAGCCAGCGCTCTTCCAGGCTGTCGATCTCGTCGTTGCAGGCCTTGAGGCTGCGGCCCGTCTCGGCCATGTCGGCGGGCGAGATGGGCTGGCTCAGCAGGCCTTCAAGCCGCGTGCGCTCGGCCTGCAGCTGGGGCAGGCGCTTGTCCAGCTGTTCCAGTTCCTTCTTGAACGGCCGGGTCTTCTCGGCCATTTGCTGGCGGGCCAGGGCGGCCAGGCGCCGTTGCTCGCGCTGGTCTCCGGCACTGGCGGCCGGCGGCGTGGGCGGGGCAGCGGGAGCCGGGGCCAGCGCAGCAGCCACGGGGGCCTGCACTGCAGGTGCAGCAGCTGCTGCGGGCTCCACCTGCGCTGCCGCCTTGCTGGTGGCCGCAGCCGCCTGTTCGGCCTTGCGGGCCTCTTCGCGCAGGCGGCGGGATTCTTCCAGCAGGTAGCGCTGGTAGTCGTCCAGGTCGCCGTCGAAGGGGCCGACCACGCCACGGCCGACCAGCCAGAAGTCCTCGCAGACCGAGCGCAGCAGCGCGCGGTCGTGGCTGACCAGCATGACGGTGCCGTCGAAGTCGTTGATCGCCATGGCCAGGGCCTCGCGCGTGGCCAGGTCCAGGTGGTTGGTGGGCTCGTCCAGCAGCAGCAGGTTGGGGCGCTGCCAGACGATCATGGCCAGCACCAGGCGGGCCTTTTCGCCGCCGCTCATGCTGCCCACGGCCTGCTTGACCATGTCGCCGCTGAAATTGAACGTGCCCAGGTAGCTGCGCAGGTCCTGCTCGCGGGCCTGCGGGCCGGTGGCGCCGGTGTCCCGTGCCAGGCGGATCATGTGCTCCATCGGGTTCTCGCCGGGGCGCAGCACGTCCAGTTCCTGCTGGGCGAAGTAGCCGATGTTCAGGCCCTTGCCTTCGGTCACGGTGCCGGCCAGGGCCTTCATCTCGCGCGCAATGGTCTTGACCAGGGTGGACTTGCCCTGGCCGTTGGCGCCCAGGATGCCGATGCGCTGGCCCGCCAGCACCGAGCGGTTGACGCCGCGCAGGATGGTGGTCGCCTGGCCTTCGTCGTCCAGGTAGCCGAATGCGGCGTCCGTGATCGCCAGCATGGGGTTGGGCAGGTTGGCCGGCGGCTTGAACTCGAAGGTGAAATCGGCGCTGGCCAGCATGGGTGCGACCTTTTCCATGCGCTCGATCTGCTTGACGCGGCTTTGCGCCTGCTTGGCCTTGGAGGCCTTGGCCTTGAAGCGGTCGATGAACTTCTGCAGGTGGGCAATCTTGTCCTGCTGGCGCTCGAACGAGGCCTGCTGCAGCAGGATCTGCTGGGCGCGCAGTTCCTCGAACTTGCTGTAGTTGCCGCCATAGCGCGTGACCTGCGCGTTTTCGATGTGCAGCGTGGTGTTGGTGATGGCGTCCAGGAATTCGCGGTCATGGCTGATCACGACCAGGGTGCCGGGGTAGCGCTTGAGCCAGGCTTCCAGCCAGACCAGGGCGTCCAGGTCCAAGTGGTTGGTGGGCTCGTCCAGCAGCAGCAGGTCGGAGGGGCACATCAGCGCGCGCGCCAGCTGCAGGCGCATGCGCCAGCCGCCGGAGAAGCTGTTGACGGGGTGCTCCAGCTCGGAGACCTTGAAGCCCAGGCCCAGGATCAGGGCCTGTGCGCGCGGCACGGCATCGTGCGCGCCGGCGTCGGCCAGGTCCACGTGGGCGTGGGCGATGGCCATGCCGTCCTCGCTGGCCTCGGCGGCCGCGAGCTGGGCGTTGAGCTCGCTCAGGCGGGTGTCGCCGTCCAGCACGAACTGGGTGGCCGTCTCCGAGGTCTCGGGCATGTTCTGCGCGACCTGGCCCAGGCGCCATTGCGAAGGGATGGAGAACTCTCCACCGTCCTCGGCCAGGCTGCCGTTGAGCAGGGCGAACAGGCTGGACTTGCCGGCGCCATTGCGTCCGACAAGGCCGACTTTTTCACCGGGGTTGATGGAGACGGAGGTGCTGTCCAGCAGCACGCGGGTGCCGCGGCGCAGGGTAATGTTGCGAAGGCTGATCATGAATGGGCAGGATTATCCCAGCGATTGCGCCAGGACAGGATTGCCGCCCGCCATGCCCGTGCCCGGCCACGGTGCAAAGCCCTGGTACCAGGCCCTAGATCGGCTGTATGCCCACGCGCTGCATCATGGACTGGGTGAACTGGATCTCGCGCTCGAAGCCCTTGGCATAGGCGTCGGCGCTGGTGATGGCGACCTTGCCGCCTTCCTGCTCCAGCAAGGCGATGACCCTGGGCTGCCTGAGCACCTCCTCCAGCGCCGTGCGCAGCCGCTGGACGATGGCCTCGGGCGTGGCGGCCGGCACGGACACGCCGCCCCAGGAAGTGAGGTTGACGTTGGGCACACCTAGCTCGGCCAGGGTCTGCACCTGGGGCAGCTTGGCATTGCGCTGCGGCCCGGCAATGGCCAGCGGCACCAGCTTGCCCGCCAGCACCTGGGGATAGGCCACGGAAAACAGCGGGGCGCCGAAGGCCACCTGCTGGCCCAGCACGGCATTGACCAGCTCGGACGCGCCCTTGTAGGGCACATGGTTGACCTGCAGGCCCATGCTGGAGGCCAGCATTTCCACACCCAGGTGCGATGGCGTGCCCACGCCGCCCGAGGCATAGTCCAGCGCGCCGGGCCTGGCCTTGGCGCGCGCGGCCAGGTCGTCCAGCGTGCGCATGCCAGAGTCGGCATGCACGACGACCAGGATGTCCGAGCGCGACATGCCCAGCACATGGCGGAAGTCCTTGAACACGTCGTAGCCCGGGCTTTTGTACATGCGCATGGCGGCGGCCATGGGCGAGCCCGAGTACAGCAGGGTGTAGCCGTCCGCCGGCGCCTTGGCCACCTGGCGTGCGCCGATGTTGCCGCCTGCGCCGGCGCGGTTGTCTATCACCACGGGCTGGCCCAGCTGGGCCGACAGCGCCTCGGCCACGATGCGCGCGGCCGTGTCGGGGCTAGTGCCGGCCAGGTAGGGCACCACCCATTTGATGGGGCGCGTGGGCCAGGCGCTGTCGTGTGTGGTGGCTGTGGCGGCTGTGGTGGCCCAGGGCAGGCCTGCGGCAAGCGATGCGGCGCCCGCAGCGCGCAGGAATCGGCGTCGGTCCGGCCTTTGGGATGGATTGTCTTGCATGGCGTTGTCTCCTTGTCTTTTCGCTTCTATGCCGGCCGGCCTCAGGCGCCGGCCCGCTCCAGCAGTTCCTTGGCGATGGTGTTGCGCTGTATCTCGCTGGTGCCCGTGAGCACGCGGTACATGCGCAGCATGCGGAACAGGAATTCCACGCGCCGGCCCTGGACGATGCCTTCGCCGCCATGGATCTGCACGGCGCGGTCGGCAATGCGGAACGCCGTCTCCGAGCAGAACAGCTTGCTCATCGAGGCCTGGGCGCGCGCATCGATGCCGGCGTCGATGGCGCGGGCTGTCTGCACCATCAGTGCGCGCGCGGCCATCCATTCGGTGGCCATGTCGGCCAGCATGTGCTGTATGGACTGGAACTGGGCAATGCTGCGGCCGAATTGCTGGCGCCCCAGCGCATAGTCGCGCGCATCGCGCAGCGCCACCTGGGCCAGCCCCAGCATGGCCGGGCAGTGCAGCAGGCGGTTGACGGTGATGCGGCCCAGCGCCAGGGCCAGGCCACGGCCCGGCTCGCCGATCAACTGGGCAGCGGGCACGCGGCAGCCGTCGAGCACGATGTCCCCCGTGCTCGATTGACCGGCCATGGTCTTGTAGCCTCTGACCACCTGCACGCCCGGGGCATGCAGGTCCACGAAGAAGGCGCTGATCTCGCGCTGCGGGCTGCCCTCGGGCGCGGTCGAGGCCATGAGTACGGCCAAGTCGGCAAACGGCGAGCCCGAGATGAAGCGCTTGCGGCCGTGGAGCACGTAATGGTCGCCTTCGAGCACGGCGCGCGTCTCCAGCGCGCCCGCGTCCGAGCCGGCTGCTGCCTCGGTCAGCGCAAAGCAGATGGATTTCTCGGCGCGCGCCACGGGCAGGATGAACTGCTCCATCTGCAGCGGCGTGGCCTTGCGGATCAGCGCGCCTATGCGTGGCGGGCCGCTGAGTTCGCCCAGCACATGGGGCGCGAAGGGCGAGCCCGTGGCGTAGATGGCCTCCTTGACCAGCACCTGATCGAGCACGGACAGGCCGGCGCCGCCCATGGCCTCGGGCAGGGTCATGCCGTAGAAGCCGCGCGCATGCGACAGCTTCCAGACCTGGCGCAGCAGCTCGGTGGAGGCGCTGTTTTCATGGTCCACGCCATGCGCGCGGGCGAGGTCGGCCAATTCGCCGTGGATGAAGGCGTTGAGCGCGTCGATCAGGCCGGCTGCGCGCTCCGAGCCTTCAAAGGGCATTTCCAGCAGGGCAGCGTTGGCGGCGGGGAGTGTGTCTTTGGCGTTCATCTCAGTTCACCTTGCGGGCGTGGTTGGCCCAGTAGGGCGCCTGCACGGCGCGGCGCATGACCTTGCCGTTGGGGTTCTTGGGCAGCTGCTGCACGAATTCGATGTGGCGCGGGCGCTTGAAGCCGCCCAGGCGCTCCGCGCAAAAGCGGTCCAGCGCGGCGCTGTCGCCGGCCAGACCGGGCTTGAGCACGATGTGGGCGGCCACGGCCTCGCCCCATTTGTCGTCGGGTATGGCGAACACGCAGGCATCGGCCACCGAGGCATGCTCGTAGAGCACGGACTCCACCTCGGACGGATAGACGTTGAAGCCGCCGCTGATGACCATGTCCTTCTTGCGGTCCACGATGTAGACAAAGCCCTGCTCGTCCATGCGGGCCAGATCGCCCGTGTGGTAGCGGCCGTTCCTGAGCACCTCGGCCGTCAGCTCGGGCGCGCGCCAGTAGCCTGCAAAGACATCGGCGCCGCTGACCACGATTTCGCCGATCTCGCCCTCGGGCACCGGGCGGCCCTCGTCGTCCAGCACCTCGACCAGGGATTCCAGGAAGGGCCGGCCGCAGGAAGCCAGCCGCTCTGGGCGCGATGCGCGCGCCTGCAGGTGGTCCTGCACCGTCAGGCCGCAGACGCCGGAGGTGGTCTCGCCTGCGCCGTAGCCCTGGGACAGGATGGGGCCGAACACGTCCATGGCCTGCAGGATGCGCGCGGGCGCCATGGGCGCTGCGCCGTAGCCCAGGCGCAGCAGGTCGGGCAGGGGGCGGTAGCGGCCGCCGATCTCGGCCAGCAGCATGTTGATCATGGTGGGCACCATGAAAGTATGGGTCACGCGCCGCGCCTGCATCTCGGCCATGAAGGCGCCCGGCTCGAAGCCCGAGAACAGGTGGATGGTGGCGCCCGTGCACAGCGCCGGCACCATCTGCATGCCCGAGGCGTGCGTGACCGGCCCCACCAGGCCCAGCACGTGGCCGGCCTGCATGCCCTCGCCGCGCATCAGGAATTTGCGCAGCTGGGCCAGGCGGTTGCCGAAGGTCTGCATGGCGGCCTTGAGCACGCCTGATGAGCCCGAGGTGTAGTGCAGCACGGCCACCTCGTGCTCGTGCACGGCCACGGGCTGAAAGCGGTCGCTGGCGCGGGCGAGCAGGGACTCGTAGCTTTCGCCGGCGGGGCCGTCCAGCAGCAGCAGGCGCACGTCGGAAGACTGCAGGTGCGGCTTGAAGGCCTCGGCGCGCGCTGCGGTGGTCACGATGACGGCGGCATCGCTGTTGGCCGCGATATCGCCCACTTCGCGCGGCGAAAGGCGTGCGTTGAAGGGCGCCTTGATGAGCCCGGCCTTGTAGCAGGCGATTTCGATCTCGACGATTTCCACGCAGTTGGGCAGGTAGATGCCCACGCGGTCGCCACGGGACAGGCCCTGGGCAAGCAGGGCGTTCGCCAGGCGGTTGGAGCGCTGCTCCAGCTCGGCGTAGCTGATGCTGCGCGCGGCGCTGGTCACAGCCGGCTGCGCGCCGTGGGCCTTGCAACTGCGCGCGACCAGTTCGCCGACATTGGGGATGGGAAGGGAGTGGGAGTGGGAATTGGGGTGGCCTGCGGTGGGCCGGGATGTCTCGTGCATGGCATTCCTTGGCTGAAGCCGCGCGTTTTGCGCGGCGTGCCATGCACTGTTCCAGAAGAGGCCTGGAGCGGGGAAATACCGTTTAGTGATTCAGGCGCATCAGAAAAATTGATGTCCAGATCAACCCTTGCGGTATTTGCTGATGGCCCGTACCCAGACCCCTGCGGTCATGCCGTCATGCCTGCTGCCAGCGCGCCTGCCAGATGCCGGCCGTGATCAGTTGCCGGGCCTGTGCCATCAGCGCCTGCTGAACCACCTGCAGTGCCGGGTCGCTGCTGCGGTTGGCCTGCACGGCCAGGAAGTAGCGGCGCAGCAGTTCGGGCGCCGTGACCTGGGCCACGATCCAGTCGTGCTGGATGGCCGTGGGCGCAGCCTTGGCTTCCTCGCGCAGCCAGGCGGGCGCATCGCTCAGCGAGCAGGCGGGCGTGAAGGTGAAGCCTGCGCCGCAGTGGTAGAGCGAGCCGATGACGCGCGCGGAATCGTGTTCGTGGACGATGTTCAGCCGCAGGTCCCGTGCGTCGGCGGCGGCCTCCACGGTCTGGCGGATGGAAAAGCGCCGCGACTGCAGCACCAGCGGCAGCTGGCAGGCGTGGGCAAAGTCCATGTGCGGCAGGCCGCCGTCCGGCGCGGGGCGCAGCAGCGGCGCCACGCTGCCATCGACATCCTGGCCGCAGATGTAGATGGATTCCTCGGCCATGGGCTGCACCTGCATGTCGTGCAGGCTGGCCGTGTCCACAAGAATGGCCAGGTCTGCGCGCCGGTCCAGCATGGCCTTCTGCACCATGAGGCTGAGGTCGTCGAGCACAAAGATGCGTATGCGCGGGTGGCTGTTGCGCAGGCTGGCGATCACGGGGCCGGCCAGCAGGCTGGTCAGCAAAAAGGGCAGGGCGATGGTGACCGAGCCTTCGGGGCCCTGCGGCAGGCGCTGTATGCGCTCGCGCATGGCATCGGCGTCGGACAGCAACCGGCGTGCGTCCTCGTACAGCTGGGCGCCGGCCGGCGTGGGGGTGACGCCGGCGTGGCTGCGCTCCAGCAACTGGGTGCCCAGCTCGCCTTCCAGCTTTTTGATCTGCGCCGTGAGCGCGGGCTGGGCCACGTACAGCGAGTGCGCGGCGCGCGAGAGGCTGCCCGCCTCCAGCACCGCGATGAAGTAGCGCAGCGCCCGCAGGTCCATTTCAGCCCAGGGGGCGGTAGGTGGGGCGCAGGGCCTCGATGTCGCCCTCGGTCCAGGCGCGCAGCGCCTCCTGGGTGATCAGCAGCACCTGTTCGTCGCCCGAACTGGTGTCCAGCCAGAACACGGGCAGGTCGGGGAAGGCGGCTTCGAAGAAGTCCTTTTCATTGCCGATTTCCAGCACGACCACGCCTTCCTTGGCCAGGCGCGAGGGCAGGTCCAGCAGCAGGCGGCGGATGAAGTCCATGCCGTCGGCGCCGCCGGCCAGCGCCAGTTCGGGCTCGGCCTGGTATTCGGCGGGCAGGCGCGACATGCTGTCGGCATTCACATAGGGCGGGTTGCACAGCACCAGGTCCCAGGGGCCGGGCAGGGCGGCCAGGCCATCGCTTTCCAGCAATTGCACGCGCTCGGCGAGTTCATGGCGGTCCACGTTGATGCGTGCCACGGCCAGCGCATCGGCCGAGATGTCGGCGCCCGTGACCTCGACCTCGGGCCAGGCCATGGCCGCCAGGCAGGCCAGGCTGCCGTTGCCGGTGCACAGGTCCAGCACGCGGCGCGTGCGGTCGGACAGCCAGCCGTCGATGCTGCCGTCGGCCAGCAGCTCGGCAATGAAGCTGCGCGGCACGATGGCGCGCTCGTCCACGTAGAAGGGCACGCCCTGCAGCCAGGCCTCGCGCGTGAGGTAGGCGGCGGGCTTGCGCGTTCGGATGCGCTCTGCGAACAGCTCGGCCACTTCGGCCTGCTGCTGGGCGCTGACGGCCTGGTCGGCCAGGGATTCGGGCGCGCCGGGCGCCAGTTCGCTGTCCAGCGGCAGGCCCAGTTTCCACAGCGTGAGCCAGGCCGCTTCGTCTTCGGCCGTGGCCGTGCCGTGGCCAAAGGCCACGCCGGCCGCCGTGAGCGCTGCGGCCCCGGAGGCCACGAGGTCGGCGATGGTGCTGCCCGAGATGGCGGGAATATTGGCAGGGGTGGGGGCGGATGTCATCGTCGGCTCCTTGGTCGCGTTCAGACGGCCTGCTGTCGCTGCAGCTCCTGGAGCGTGCGGCGGTAAATGTTCTTGATGGGCTCGATGTCGGCCACCACGATGTGCTCGTCGATCTTGTGGATGCTGGCGTTGGGCGGGCCCACCTCCACGACCTGGCTGCAGATCTGGGCGATGAAGCGGCCGTCGCTGGTGCCGCCCGTGGTGGACAGCTCGGTCTCCAGGCCGGTTTCGGCGCGGATGGCCGCCTGCACGGCGTTCACCAGCGTGCCAGGCGTGGTCAGGAAGGGCTGGCCGCCAATGGTCCAGGCCAGCTCGTACTCCAACTCGTGGCGGTCCAGCACGGCTTGCACGCGCTGCTGGAGCGATTCGGCCGTGGACTCGGTGCAGAAGCGGAAGTTGAAGTCGATGGTCACATGGCCGGGAATGACGTTGGACGCGCCCGTGCCGCCATGCATGTTGCTGATCTGCCAGCTGGTGGGTGGGAAGAAGGCATTGCCCTCGTCCCAGCGCGTGGCAGCCAGTTCGGCCAGGGCTGGAAGGGCCTGGTGGATGGGGTTGCGCGCCAGCTGCGGGTAGGCGATGTGGCCCTGGATGCCCTTGACCGTGAGGCGCCCGCTCATGGTGCCCCGGCGGCCGTTCTTGATCATGTCGCCCGTGCGTTCCACCGATGTGGGCTCGCCGACGATGCACCAGTCCAGGCGCTCGCCGCGCTCGCGCAGCAGCTCGACCACGACCTTGGTGCCGTCCACCGAGGGGCCTTCCTCGTCGCTGGTCAGCAGCAGGGCAATGTCGAAGGAGGGCGCCGGTGTCTCGGCCAGGAATTCCTCCAGCGCCACGACGAAGGCGGCGATGGAGGTCTTCATGTCGCTGGCGCCGCGGCCGTACAGCTTGCCGTCGCGGTGCGTGGGCACGAAGGGCGGGCTGCTCCACTGCTCCAGCGGGCCGGTAGGCACCACGTCGGTATGGCCGGCAAAGACCAGCACGGGCCGGTCGGCGCCTGTCCCGGAGCGCCGGGCCCAGAGATTGCGCACGCGAAAGCTGTCGGGGCCGCTGTCGATGCGCTCGCAGGCAAAGCCCATGGGCTGCAGGGCATCGGCCAGGAGTTCAAGGCAGCCGGCGTCTTCGGGAGTGACGGAGGGCAGGCTGATCAGCTGCTCGGTCAGTTGCAGGGTGCGGGACATGGTGGGTGGAATCAAAAAACAAAAAAGTCGGAGGGCCGGCTGCCGCCAGCGTGCTCCGACATTGTGAACGCTGCGGGGCTGGCCGATCAGTTCGGCTTGACTTCCAGCATGATTTCCGTGAACGAGGGCATGTCGTCCTCGCCGGGCGTGGCCAGTTCGGCGAACTGGCTGGACGGCGCGGCATGGCTGGCCTTGACCACGTCGTTTTCCAGGCGCCACATCAGGTTGGTGGGCGAATCGGCGAAGGCCAGGGCTTCGGCGCGGTCGATGCGGCCGGAGCGGACCAGCTGCGCCAGCGCCTCTTCAAAGGTCTGCGAGCCTTCGGCCATGGATTTTTCCATGGCCTCCTTGACGCCCGAGAAGTTGCCGCGCTCGATGAGGTCGGCGATCAGCTTGGTGTTGAGCATGACCTCGACGGCCGGCATGCGGCCGCCGTCCACGGTGCGCACCAGGCGCTGGGAGATCACGCCCTTGAGTGCAGCCGACAGCTCGCCGAGCATGGTGGGGCGGATTTCCTCGGGGAAGAAGGACAGGATGCGGTTGAGCGCGTGGTAGCTGTTGTTGGCGTGCAGCGTGGCCAGGCACAGGTGGCCCGACTGCGCAAAGCCCATGGCCGAGGACATGGTCTCGCGGTCGCGGATTTCGCCGATCAGGATCACGTCGGGGGCCTGGCGCAGCGCATTCTTGAGCGCGATCTGCAGCGATGCCGTGTCCGAGCCCACTTCGCGCTGGTTGACGATGGAGCGCTTGTTGCGGAACTGGTATTCGATGGGGTCCTCGATGGTGAGGATGTGGCCCGTGAGCTTTTCGTTGCGCGCATCGATCATCGAGGCCAGCGTCGTGCTCTTGCCCGAGCCCGTGGAGCCCACGACCAGCAGCAGGCCGCGCTTTTGCATGATCAGCTCGCCCAGCACGGGCGGCAGGTTCAGCGTGTCCATGGCCGGAATGTGCTGGGCGATGAAGCGGATCACCACGGCGCAGCTGCCGCGCTGGTGCATGGCGCTGACGCGAAAACGCCCCACGCCGCGCAGCGGCACGCCCATGTTGAGCTCGCCCGTTTCGTCCAGCTCCTGCAGGCGCTCGGCCGGCACGATCTCGGCCAGCAGGCTGCGCGGCGCGTCGGGCGGCAGCAGCTGATTGTTGATGGGCACGCATTCGCCGTTGATCTTGATCAGCGCCGGCGCGTTGACCGCCAGGTAGACGTCGGACGCCTGCTTCTCGCCCATCAGGCGCAAAATCCTCTCCATCGTGCCCATGTTTTCCCCCAAATTCGTGTACTGCCGCTGTTCTTGGATCGTCTGCACGCTCTTGTGACGTGAAACGGGCGTCCGCTGCCTGGTGGCCGGGGACGCCCTCGAGAGTATGCCTTGCTCCATCCCCTGAACAGGGGATGTTTTGGCGCCGCAACCACGCCTTTGGCGCGGTGCGGATGCGGATCAATCGCGCAGCAGGTCGTTCAGGCTCGTGGTGGAGCGGGTCTTGGCATCGACCTTCTTGACGATGATGGCGGCGTACATGCTGTAGCGGCCGTTGTCCTTGGGCAGGTTGCCCGACACCACCACCGAGCCGGCAGGCACGCGGCCATAGCTGGTCTCGCCGGTCGCACGGTCATAGATGGGGGTGGACTGGCCGATGTACACGCCCATGGAGATCACGGAGTTCTCTTCCACGATCACGCCTTCGACGATCTCGGAACGCGCGCCGATGAAGCAGTTGTCCTCGATGATGGTCGGGTTGGCCTGCAGCGGCTCCAGCACGCCGCCCAGGCCCACGCCGCCGGACAGGTGCACGTTCTTGCCGACCTGGGCGCAGGAGCCCACGGTGGCCCAGGTGTCAACCATGGTGCCTTCGTCCACATAGGCGCCGATGTTCACGTAGGAAGGCATCAGGATCGCGCCCTTGGCAACGAAGCTGCCACGGCGGGCCACGGCCGGGGGCACCACGCGCACGCCGGTGGCGGCGATCTCGGCCTCGGTCATGCCGGCGAACTTGGTGGGCACCTTGTCGAAGAAGTTCAGGTCGCCGGACTGCATCAGCACGTTGTCCTTGAGGCGGAAGGACAGCAGCACGGCCTTCTTGATCCACTGGTGCACGGTCCACTGGCCCACGCCTTCGCGCGTGGCCACGCGCAGCTGGCCGTTGTTCAGGGCTTCGATCACGTGGTCCACGGCCTCGGTCACTTCCTTGGGGGCGGCAGCGGGGGAGAGGCTGGCACGGTTGTCCCAGGCGGTGTCGATGATGGATTGCAGCTGTTGCGTCATATGGCTTTGGTGATCAAAGGGTTTGTGAGGAAAGGGGAGCGCAGGGCTGTCTCAGCGCTGGCGCGATTCTATGAACTGTGCAATGCGCTGGGCGGCTTCCAGGCATTCTGCGGTCTCGGCCACCAGGGCCATGCGCACGCGCCCGGCGCCGGGGTTGCGGCCATTGGCCTCGCGCGCCAGGTAGCTGCCGGGCAGCACGGTCACGCCGGTGGCGGCATACAGCTCGCGTGCAAAGTCGGCGTCGTCCAGGCCCAGCGATTCGGGAATGCCGGCCCACAGGTAGAAGCTTGCGTCAGGCAGGCGCACATCCATCACGCGCGCCAGCACGGGCGTGACCTGGTTGAACTTTTCGCGGTACAGGCGGCGGTTTTCCGCGACATGGGCCTCGTCGGCCCAGGCCGCCATGCTGGCCGTCTGCACCACGGGGCTCATGGCGCCGCCGTGGTAGGTGCGGTACAGCAAAAAGGCCTTGATCAGGGCCGCATCGCCCGCCACGAAGCCGCTGCGCAGGCCAGGCACATTGCTGCGCTTGGACAGGCTGGTGAACATCAGCAGGTTTTTGTAGTCCGTGCGGCCCAGGCGCTGCGCGGCTTCCAGGCCGCCCAGGGGGGCGGTGCCGTCGAAATAGATCTCGCTGTAGCACTCGTCGCTGGCAATCACGAAGCCGTAGCGGTCGGACAGGGCAAACAGCTTTTCCCACTCGGCCAGCGGCATCACCGCGCCCGTGGGGTTGCCGGGCGAGCACACGAAGATCAGCTGGGTCTTTTCCCACACGTCGGCGGGCACGCTGTCCCAGTCCACTGCGAAGTTGCGCGCGGCGTCGCTGGGCGCGTAGTACGGCTGGGCACCGGCCAGCAGGGTGGCGCCTTCGTAGATTTGATAGAACGGGTTGGGGCAGATCACGCGCGCTCCGTCCTGGCTGGCATCCACCACCACCTGGGTGAAGGCAAACAGTGCCTCGCGCGAGCCGTTGACTGGCAGCACCTGGGTGGCGGCGTCCAGGGCAATGCCATAGCGCTGGCGTGCCCATTGGGCGCAGGCCTCGCGCAGCGCGGGCTCGCCGGCCGTGGCGGGGTATTTGGCCAGGCCGCCGAGGTCGGCGCTCAGTGCCTGCTCGATGAACGCCGGCGTGGCATGGCGGGGCTCTCCGATGCCAAGGCTGATGGGGCGCACGCCCGCCGGTGGCTGGACCCCGGCGAACAGTTTGCGAAGACGCTCAAACGGGTAGGGCTGGAGTCGGGAGAGCAGGGGATTCATGGGCTCGCATTATGGATTGATGCGCTTTCGGCATGCCGTTGTCACAGGTGACTGCGGGTCTGCACGCTGGATTTTTTGCATTCTGTTACCTATTCTGGCATGGTCTCGACTGGGGCCATGCCATCTCGTGTGGCGGGGCCTCGTGAACGGTGAATTCCAGATACCAATGACTAGAGAGGCAATCAGCTATGCAGGCAGGCGCTGGCATGGAAAAAGTGGGGAACAGGCATCGTAAGCATACATCCGGCCCCGGGGCTGGCTTCCTTGTATGCGCCGTGTGGGCATTGGCGGGGCCGCCGCTGGCGTTGGTGGCCGGTTCGGCGGGCTTGGGGCCCTGGGTTTGGGGTGCCTTGCTGCTGTGGGCCGGACTGCTGCTGGGCGGCATGCACAGGCTTTGGTCGAGGGTGATCGGCGAGCGCGAATTGCTGCAGCAGGCCATGCAGGGCATCGCCCAGGGCGACCTGAGCCAGCGAGTGACCGTGGAGGCTGCCGCCTCGCAGGAGGGCGCCGGTGCTGTCCAGACGCCCAAGGCGCTGCTGGGAGGCATGGTCACCTCGCTGTCGGGCATGGTGGCCGATGTGCGCAGCAACGCGGCCCTGGTGGCGCAGGCCGGGCAGCAATTGGTGAACGAGCACCAGGCGCTGTCCGATCGCACCGAGCTGCAGGCCACCAACCTGGCCCAGACCGTGGTCAGCGTGGAACAGTTGAGTAGCGCCGTGCAGCACAACGCCGATGTGGTGGGCGTGGTCCATCACCAGGCCAGCGCCGTGCGCGGCGCGGCTGATGAAGGCGTGGTGGCCATGGGCCGCGCCGTGGAGTCGGTGGAGACCATTGAGAACAGCGCCGGGCGCATGCGGGAGATCATCGGCGTGATCGACGGCATCGCTTTCCAGACCAATATCCTCGCGCTCAATGCCGCCGTTGAGGCCGCACGGGCTGGCGAGCAGGGCCGGGGCTTTGCCGTGGTGGCCAGCGAGGTGCGTTCCCTGGCAGGCCGCTCGGCGGAGGCGGCGCGCGAGATTCGCCACCTGATTGGCGATGCCCTGACCCAGGTGGAGCACAGCACCGAGTTGATCCGCACGGCCGGGCGTGGCATGGAGCGCGTGACCGAAGGCATCCGCCAGGTGGCCGAGCACATGGGCGAGCTGTCGCAGTCCACGGGCAACCAGAGCACGGGCCTGGCCGAGATCAGCCGCGCCGTGCACCAGATCGACGAGATTACCCAGCACAACGCGCAGATGGTGGGCCACGCGCTGGACCAGGCACGCGCGCTGCAGCAGCGCGCGCAGATGCTGTCAGGGGCGGTGTCGCGCTTTCGGCTGCAGCAGGGCACGGCGGAGGAAGCCGTGGCCCTGGTCGAGTCGGCCCTGGGCCTGGCGCGGCGCGGCGTGGCCACCGAGGCACTGCTGGCCGCCGTGAACGACCCCGGCCAGCCCTTCCATGACCGCGATATGTACGTGTTCGCCCTGGCCGCCGACGGCAGCTACCGCGCCTTCGGCGGCAACCCTGCGCGTGTGGGCGTGCGCGTGCAGGAGCTGCCAGGCGTGCGGGGTGAGCAGCTGCTGGCCGACATCATTGCCCAGGCCGAGCGCGGCCCAGGCTGGGTGGAGTACGACTTCAGAAACCCTGCCACGCAACAGGTACAGACCAAGATGTCCTTCGTCTGCAAGCATGGCGGGCTGTACTGGGGTTGCGGGGTCTACAAGAGCCTGGCGCTGGCTGCGTAGGCGGGTCTCGCTGCCCGCCCGCATCCACTCAATGCCCGTTGGGCGTTGAGGCGCCACCCGCACGCTGGGCGCGTGCGCGGGCCAGGATGGCTGCGATGGTGGCTTGCTTGCTGTCGGTCGCCAGTGGGGGCGCCGGGCAGGGCGTGGAAGGGCTGGCGTCGTCGGCCATTTCCTGCTCCCCCAATGCAAGAGGCATCTGCGCCCGGGCCGCACCCAGGCGCTCGCGCTCCTGTTCACGCTCTCGGCGCAGCACATAGCGCTGGCGCGCATGCTCGGCCTGCTGGGGGCTCCAGGCAGACCAGCCTGTGGCGGGGCCGCTGGCGTTGTGCAGCTCGATGCAGTCCACGGGACAGACGGGGATGCACAGCTCGCAGCCCGTGCAGTGGGCGGCGATCACCGTATGCATGAACTTGTTGGCGCCCAGGATGGCATCCGTGGGGCAGGCCTTGATGCACAGGGTGCAACCGATGCACCAGGCCTCGTCGATCACGGCCACGGTGCGCGGGGCTTCCGTGCCGTGCTCGGCGCTCAGTGGGACAGCGGGCCGGCCCGTCAGTGCAGCCAGCCTCTCCACTCCCGCAGCGCCCCCGGGGGGGCACTGGTTGATGCCGGCCTCGCCCGAGGCCACGGCCTGGGCATAGCTGGCGCAGTCGGGGTAGCCGCAACGCGTGCACTGCGTCTGCGGCAGCGCCGCGTCTATGCGTGCTGCCAGATCGTCGCGGGCAAGGATTGCGAAGGCGGACATGGCGTGCCGGGCTTGCTCGGTGCTCAGCCTGCCTGCACCTTGGCACCGCGCTTGCGCGGCTGCTCGGTGGCCGAGGGCGCGTCATCGCTCAGGCTGCTGGTGTGACCTGCCGCGCTGGCGGCCGTGGCGCTTTCGGGCTGGTGGGCACTGATGAACTCGCGCACCTGCGGGTAGACGATCTCTCTCCAGCGCCTGCCGCTGAAAATCCCGTAGTGGCCGGCGCCCGGCACTTCAAGGTGCTTGCGCTGATCGGCCGCGATGCCCGTGCACAGATCGTGCGCTGCGCGCGTCTGGCCCGAGCCGGAGATGTCGTCCAGCTCGCCTTCGACGGTCAGCAGGGCGCTGCCCTTGATGTCCTGCGGGCGCACCAGCTCGGCCTGGCCTTCGGGCGAACGCACTTCCCAGGTGCCATGGACCAGCTTGTAGTCCTGGAACACCGTGGCGATGGTCTCGAGGTAGTAGTCGGCATCCATGTCGAGCACGGCGTTGTACTCGTCATAGAACTTGCGGTGATGCTCGGCGCTGGCGTCGTCACCCTTGATCAGGTCCTTGAAATAGTCGTAGTGGCTATTGGCGTGGCGGTCCGGATTCATCGCCACGAAGCCCGAATACTGCAGGAAGCCCGGGTACACGCGGCGACCCACGCCCGGATAGCCTTCGGGCACGCGGTAGATCACATTGTTCTCGAACCACTCGAAGCTGCGGTTCTGCGCCAGGTTGTTCACCGAGGTCGGCGAGCGGCGTGCGTCGATGGGGCCGCCCATCATGGTCATGGACAGCGGAGGCGTCTCGCCACGGCTGGCCATCAGCGACACGGCAGCCAGCACCGGCACCGTGGGCTGGCACACGCTGACCACGTGGCACTGGCCGTACTTGCCCTGCAGGTAGCGGATGAACTCCTGCACATAGTTCACGTAGTCGTCGAGGTGGAACTCGCCATCGGCCAGGGGCACCAGGCGGGCGTTCTTCCAGTCGGTGATGTAGACCTTGTGGCCGCCCAGCATGCTTTGCACCGTATCGCGCAGCAGCGTGGCGTAGTGGCCCGACAGCGGCGCCACGATCAGCACCACGGGCTGGCTCAGCATGGTCTGCAGCGTATCGGTGTCGTCGGAGAAGCGCTTGAAGCGGCGCAGCTCGCAAAACGGCTTGTCCACTTCGACGCGCTCGCGGATGGTCACGTCAACGCCGCCCACATCCACACTGTGCAGGTTGAATTCGGGCTTCTCGTAATCCTTGCCAAGGCGGTAGAACAGATCGAACCCGGCGGCCATGCGCTGGGACATCGGACCTTGGCTCAGCAACGAGTGGGGGTTGCTGTAGAGCTTGGCTGCAGCTTGCGCGAAATCGGCAAAGGGCTCGACCATGGCGCGCTGGATTTCGTAGAGCTGATAGAGCATGGATACAAGGGGTTGTTTGGATATGTTGCAGTGCAATATATCAGCAGCAAGCTAAGAAAATTGGTAGTAAAACCCCTTTGATGCTGTCGCGTAAGGGATAGTTTTTACCGATAGGCCTGGGCGAGCGGCCGCCTCAGCCCTGGCCATCGTGCAACGCAGTGCCTCGCGCTAGGCGGCAAGCGCCGCCTCGGCCGGTTTGGTGCGCGCAAGCCGCATCACCTCTGAAGGCGGCAATTGCTTGAACTGGTGATTGCTCCACACCTGGCGCCAGCGGCGCGCCCCCGCCAGCCCGTTGCGCAACCCCAACATATGCCGCGCGATGGAGTACCAGTGCGTGCCATGCGTGCGCGCCTCGCGCTCCATATACGCCACCATCTGCTCCTCGATGGACTCGCGCGTGTGCTCCACGCTCGCATCGCCGTAGTACAGCGCATCCCACGAGGCCAGCCACCAGGGGTTGTGATAGGCCTCGCGGCCCACCATCACGCCATCGACCTGCTGCAGCAGTTCCTGCACCGTGGCATCTGCCTTGATGCCGCCGTTGATGGCAATGGTCAGTTCCGGAAAATCCTGCTTGAGCCGGGCCACGATCTCGTAGCGCAGCGGCGGGATCTCGCGGTTTTCCTTGGGCGACAGGCCCTTGAGCCAGGCATTGCGGGCATGCACGATGAACACGCGGCAGCCCGCATCCGCCACCGTGCCCACGAAATCGCGCACGAACTCGTAGCTCTCATCCTTGTCGATGCCAATGCGGTGCTTCACTGTGACCGGCACATCCACCACATCCACCATCGCCTTCACGCAATCGGCCACCAACGGCGCCTCGTTCATCAGGCAGGCCCCGAATGCGCCGCGCTGCACCCGCTCGCTCGGGCAGCCGCAATTGAGGTTGATCTCGTCATACCCCCACTGCGCCCCCAGCCGCGCGGCCTGCGCCAGATCGGAAGGCTCGCTGCCACCGAGCTGCAATGCCACCGGATGCTCCTCGGCCTCGAAACGCAGATGCCGCGGCACATCCCCGTGCAGCAAGGCGCCCGTCGTCACCATCTCTGTGTAGAGCAAGGTGTGGCGGCTCAGAAGTCGGTGCAGGTAGCGGCAGTGCTTGTCGGTCCAGTCCATCATGGGCGCAACGGACATGCGCCACATGCTGGCAGGTGCTTGATTTTCTACGTTTGTCATTGATCTGATTGGGTTTTTTGCTCTGGCGTCGTTGCCTGATTCTTCGCCATTCAACCCCGTTTTTGCTGATTTTCTCGCTGGCTTTGCTACATCCTTCACCTGTAGCAAAACAGATGGGAGCATCACTTCACGCAAACGCGCACACGGCTTGCTTGCTCGCTCGCTTGCCTGCACTGCACAGATCCGGCTGATGGAGAACGGCACGTTCGTCCACCGCGAAAGCCAGACCTACCGTCGGAAAGTGCTGGCCAACGAGTGGCTGCGCAGGCGCGAGTACGAAATGGACCAGGAGCGCGCTTCCTGCCAGGCTGTGCACAAGAAAATTTCAGTGGGGGAGCCACTGCGGGATTATGTCAGTGCGGCCGAAAACGTGACTGAGTGGGGCCGTAGCAAAAAGGCCGACATCGCACGCCTGCAGGCCTCTGGCCTGGCTGACCTCCAGGCCACCAAGCTCACGGTGCAGGATCTGATGGGCGACACCAAGAAGCGGCGCACGGAAGACGAGGCCGGCCCCGCCACCGTGCTCAATGACATGGTGTGGCTGCGCCAGGTCTTCCTGCATGCTTCGGCCGCGCGCGGCGTCGATGTGCCGCTGCAGGTGCTGGACCGTGCCAAGTCCGGGCTGCTGCGAACGCGTGTGATCGCCAAGCCGGCTCAGCGCTCGCGCCGGCTGCTGCCCGAGGAAGAGGCCAGGCTGCTGGAGCACTTCGCCAGCCGCGACGGCCGGGCATCATCCACGGGAAGGGGGACCGCAGGAAGGCCGACGACCACTACAGCGCCTGGGGCTGCGCCGCCTGCCATTCCTGGCTGGACCAAGGGCCTGCGCCCGCCGCGCGCAAGGAAACCACGTTCATGGCCGCGCATCTGCGCCAGGTCCTGGCATGGCGCGCGCTGGCCTACGCCCCGAACATCGATGCCCGCGACCGAGCCGCTGTGCTGTGGGCGCTGGGCCTGTTCAACGCCACGCCGATTCTGGATTTTTGAAAGAGGACCATCTTGGAAACCAAGGCCGCGCACACGAACCGCGACGACACGCAAAAGAAGAAGGTGGCACCGCTTGAGCTGCATGGACTGGCTGGCTGGCCAGCTGGAGGGCTGGCACGAGGAGGGGGCGCGACACAACAACCCGCGCCCCGCGGGCGTCATCCGCCCGGGCAGTGGCACCGACGTGCTGCTGCGGTTTCTACGCCAGGCACCCGGGCGCTGGTTTTTCCATTCCGAGCTGGTCCTGGCCCTGGGCCGCAGCAAGGGGGAGATCGATTGGGCGCTGCAGTACCTGGTGCGCGAGTGCCAGGTGGAAAGCCGGCTCACGGAGCTGCCGGCGCGCAAGCCAGTGCATCGCTACAGACAGAGAGAAGGATCGACAACATGACCACGACAACGGAACGCCAGCCCCAGGCGGGCGACATCTACGCATGCTGGGAGGCCGCCAGTTAGGTAGTACGCTAAAAGTTGATAGTTTTCAACAAATGAAACAAAACTATCATTTGTTAATTTTTGTTAACTTATACCTATTTTGTATCTGATGATCATGCCGCTTGGGTGTGCACAGGGGGTTGCATGCTCGCTTGAAAACTTAGGGGCATGACGCCCCGTCGCGGAGATCATCAAATGGTAGGACTTGGTAAGCGTAGCGTTGCTTCGCTGGTTCTGAGCGTAGCGGTGTGTGGATCGGCATGGGGGCAGATGGTCATGCCGCCGGGGAGCAGCATTGATCTTGCTGGAGGCTCTTTCCAGCTTCCTTGCACGGCGGTCATCATGCAGGGCGAGTTGACTTTGGGTACGGGGAGTTTTGACACCGGCTCGTTCGCTTTCGACTCAGGGGCCACGGTTACTGGGACGGGGGGGCAATTGAACGTCAGTGGAGACCTTACGAGCACCGTCCCCTTGAATCTTGGGGCCAGCAGCGTAGTCCTGTCGGACAGCTGTGCGCCCGGTTCTGTCCTTCAGCTGAGTGGCAACATCGTCGTGAAAGATCTCACGCTGATCAGCACCACAGCCACCCCGCCCACCGTCGTCCTGCCGGCGGGCACCAACCTGACGGTTCTTGGAACGCTGACCCTGGGAACTCCTGGTCGGCCGGTCGTGCTGACTTCGTCTGGCCCTGGCACTGCCGTCGTCACGATGGGGCCTGGCGCCACGCTGTCGAATCCCAGCGGTAGCGCCGTACCTGGAAATGTGCAGATCGGGGCACCGGTGGTGACTTCTCCGGCAAGCATTCCCACGCTCAGTACCTATGGGCTGATGTTGATGAGCTTGATGCTTGGTGGCTTGGCTCTTCTTCGCCAACGCCGCGGCCGCACATCCTCCTGAATTGTTCATCCCTTCCCGGCATCCTGGGCCACAGGTTTGGTACAGGGTGCTCAAGTGCTTTTATCCCAACCGCAGTTGAACCATGTTCCGTAAAGAAACCACCATACCTTCTCGCCTGATTTTTGCTTTGTGTCTGAGCGCTGGCTTCCTCGCGCCTGTAGCGCACGCTGCTGATGTCAGCATCACCATGCCTCCAGGCGGCAATTTCATTATCAAAAATTCGGCGGGGGCCGAGCGCCTGCGTGTACAGAACACAGGTGAAGTGGTGGTTCCGGCTTTGCCGGCCGATACGGCCACTGGCAGTCAGCTGCTGTGTGTCGATGGCGTGACGGGACAACTGGTGCATTGCGCTCCAGGCATTGGCGCAGGAGCCACGGGTGCGACGGGGGCAACAGGACCCACGGGCGCCACAGGGGCTGTCGGTCCCGTAGGTCCGACAGGCGCCGGGGTGACGGGAGCCACGGGCTCGACAGGTGTTACTGGATCGACAGGCGTAACAGGTCCTACAGGCGCCACGGGTGTGACGGGAGCCACGGGTCAGACGGGTACCACAGGCGTGACAGGTGCGACAGGTCCGACAGGGGTGACTGGCGCTACTGGTGCCACCGGCCCTACGGGCAGCACTGGTGCGACGGGCCCGCAGGGTCCTCAGGGCATTCAGGGTGTGCAAGGTGTTACCGGCATGACGGGAGCATCAGGAGGTTTGGGAGCGACAGGGCCACAAGGTATCCAGGGCGTTCAAGGCGATACGGGGGCCACGGGCGCGACCGGGCCTGCTGGTCCTGCCGGCGGCGGCGTGACCTTGGTTGACGCCAACAATGTGACCCTGGGTAAGGTGGTGAGCGCGGCGCGGAATAACATCACCCTTGTGACCAGCACGGGCCACCTGATGGTGATGTCTTGGGATGGGACGCTTCCCAACTCTCAGATCTATTACAAAGGCACGGGCCCTGGCAACTGCTCAGGTGAAGGTTACTTGAATTCAGGCAGTCCCACGACGGCAAGCTCCATCTACGCCAAGACGGTTGTATGGTCGCTTTCGCTGGGCTCATTCATGGTGACCTCGGCGACACCTCAGTCCAACGGAACGGTCCTGGCCGTTATGCCGACAGGTATCACAGGGTTTGACAATTCGAGTTGCGGAACCTCTACCGGGGGCCAGTACGGCTGGCTGCTGCAGCCCGTTACGGCAGCTCAGATTGGCCTTCCCTCGCCGATCGTTGCGCCCTTGAGGCTGCAGTAGGCGCAAAAGCTAGTCTGTGATGGAAGCAGGGCCCGCAAATGCGGGCTTTGTTTTTTGCGCATCGCCAGGACTTCATGTGTGGATCGGCACAGGGCCGGCGTTCAGGGCGATTGTTTTGCTAGTACGCCTGCATGCCCTGCGACAGAGCATCTTCCTCAGGGTTGCGTTGCGTTATGCCGTCCCAAGCCTGTCAGCTTCGGGAGGATGAGCAAGGAACAGAAGCACACTCCCCAGTGGGAGCGCATCGAGCTGGACTACCGGGCCGGCATCAAGAGCCTTCGGCAGATCGCAGGAGAGCAGGGCATCAGCGAGGGAACGATCAGCAAGCGGGCCAAGCGTGACGACTGGAGCCGGGACCTGTCGGAGCGCATCCAGGAGATGGCCGAGCAGCTGGTACGCAAGGAGGCGGTACGCAGCGAGGTACGCGCGGAGCGCAGTGCGTCCGAACGTGAGGTGGTGGACGCGAATGCGCAGGCTGTGGCCACCATCAGGCTGGCGCACAGGCGGGACATTCAGAGGGCGCGCAAGATCACCAATGCGCTGCTGGATGAGCTGGAGCAGATGGCGGACGCGGACACCGTGGCGTACCTGCAGGAGCTGGGCGAGATGCTGCGCGCGCCCGACGGCAACGGCATGGACAAGCTGAACGGCCTCTACCAGAAGGTCATCAGCCTGCCGGAGCGCTCCAGGACCATGAAGGTGCTGGCCGAGAGCCTGCGCATCGTGGTGGATATGGAGCGCCAGGCCTTCGGCATGAACGACAAGGACGCGGGCAAGGGGTCGAACGGCGGCGGCAACGTGGGCCACTTCGAGCTGCACTTCGTGGATGCGCCGGCGCGGGAGCACGATCCGCGAGACGGGGAGGGCGCATGAGCCTGCCATCCCCCAGCTGGCAGGCCGCGCATCTGGCTGATGAGGGGCCGGACTTTGCCGAGGACTACGAGGTAGACCGCTCGCGCGTCCGTGCCGAGTTCCCCTCGAAGCTGCGCGGCCTGTTCCAGCCCAAGCGCTTCAAGGTCATGTACGGCGGGCGCGGCGGGGCCAAGTCCTGGTCTGTGGCCATGGCCCTGCTGGTGATGGGCAGCAACCGCCCCCTGCGCATCCTGTGCGCGCGCGAGATCCAGAAGTCCATGCGGGACTCGGTGCACTGCCTGCTGTCCGACCAGATCGCGGCGTTGGACCTCCGCAAGTTCCGCCGCAGCGTGCAGGCGAGCGATGCACCGAACAAGCGCGATCAGGTCAAGGCTATCAATCAAGAGATTGAGGTTTCCATGCATCTGTTGAATCAGGAGGTTCACACAACGCTGGGAACAACGGAAACCCATCGGCCATGACAACGAAAACGCGAATGAGTTCTTGATCGAAGATTTCAATGAGTTGCACATTGTTTCAGTTGACAATGCTTGACACTTTTGGCGCATTACTGTGACTGTGCCGTGCGGTCTTGATGCCCAGCGGAGCTTGTTTGATGACTTTTTCACTTTCGCGATGGCTGGCCGGGGTTGGCTTGGCTTTTCTCCTGTCCTCCAACGCCGCTGCCCAGTGGTCCTATCCACCGGGCAGCTCTCTGGTTGTCCCGCCCGGGGGCGCCGTAGACCTGTCCTGCTCTGCGCTGGACATGCAGGGAACCTTGGATCTGGGCGGCGCGCTGACCGTCGATTCTTCGGCTACGTTCGCAAGTACCGCCGCCATCACCAACAGTGGTGGAACGCTGTCGGTGGGTGGTGACCTGCAGATCAACGGATCACTGAACGCCGGCAACAACACGATCGAGCTGCGTGACGGCTGCGATCCGGGCAACACCAGCCAGCTCAGCGGCACCTTGGTCGTGCAGAACCTGACCATCAAGAGCAGCACGGGCCGTACCTTTGTGCTGCCTGTCGGGGCAAATATCACCGTGCTCGGTACGCTGACCGTCGAGGGTGTGCCTGGTCAGCCTGTGGTGCTCCAAGCTGCCAGTGGCACAGCGGTCATCAACCTGGGTCCTGGCGCAACGGTGGTGCGCACCAATGCGACGGTTCCATCCACCGTCCAGATAGGTGCAGGTCCCGCCCCGTCGGCTGCGGCCATCCCCACATTGAGCGAATACGGATTAGTGCTTCTTTCTCTGCTGATGGGACTGGCGCTCTGGCGTCAGCGCCGCACTTCACAACGTTAATTACTCCACATACAGACTATGACAACCATGAAATTCACGCTGCGCTCTGTCTCTTTCGCCGCGGCCATCGTCTTGAGCGGCGCTGCAATGGCGGCTCCTGGCGGCGCCGACATCACTATCACACCGCCGGCCAATGGTGGATTCGTCATCAAGAACAATGCAGGCAATGCAGAGCGGTTCCGGGTGATGGAAACAGGCGATGTGTATCTGCCCAACCTGCCCAATACAACGGAGGCTGGCAGCGTGGCCTGCTATGACAATGCATCGGGGCGACTGGGCAAATGCGCAGCAGGTGCGATTGTGGGAAGTCCTGGTCCGACAGGAGCAACAGGCGCCACGGGACCGGCGGGCGTTACAGGGGCGACTGGCGCCACGGGCCAAGCAGGTCCGGCGGGGCCCACTGGGGGGATTGGCCTTCCAGGGCAAGCAGGCCAAACAGGAGCCCAAGGTCCCACGGGTCCCGCAGGCCTTCAAGGCCCGACTGGGGCGACGGGTGACATTGGTTTGCCTGGCCCCGCAGGCCCCACTGGCCCTGCAGGCGCATCGGGTGGTAAAGTCATCATGAGCAGCAGTGCGAAAGGCATGGCATTGACCACGAATGTGGGCGGCTTGCCCGGAAACGTTGCGGTCTTGCCGATGAATGGCTACGTTCCTGCTGCTGCAATGCAAAGTCTTAGTGGTGGAAACCTAGACCTCACAGCACAGCAAGCAGCAGATGGAGTACCTCAATCATTTCCAGTTGATGGAGTGATAAATGGATTGAGTGCGCAAATTCAGAGCACCAGTGCATTGAGTTTGATTGGAACTAGTATCTCAGTACAGGCGCAACTTTATACATCCGTGAATAATGTATTTGCTCCTGTGCCAGGAGCGGTATGCACAATGGCTCCTAGTTATGCGGGGATTCTTACTATAGGTACTATTTCGAGCTGTATTGTTGCTGGGTTGAGCATTCCTGTTACAGCTGGTACAAGAGGGGTTTTTGTAATTTCGGCAAATGCTACTGGTCTTACTTTGATAAATACTGTGAATGTCGTAGGTGGGGCATCGCTTGTAATGCAGTAAAAGCCTTGCTTTAGTATTGACTATGCTCTCAGATGCTGAAAAGTGTCTGAGAGTTTTTTTTGGGGGAAATTTTCTACAAAGATTTGACAATATTGCCGGGTTGTGGACTTGGTGAGGGAAGATTGCGGGAACGCGTCGGGGCTACACACAGGTCGACGATAATCCCGACAAGTGGCGAGGCAGTAGAGAAGTGTGCTGTGCTGGAGGCCTCAGTGGAACGTCACCACAGGGGCCAGGCCACGCACAAACAGCTGACGAGCCATACGGTCCTTTTGCTATGACCGAAACCTGCCCAAGGTGGGCCGAAATTGGGCTAGAAAGGCATGATTTCAAGAACACTAGAAGCGTGGCTATCGCTGCATGCTGTTGATGTGGAATGTTTTTTTCTCTCATACCTATTTCGGAGGATCGGACTTTTAATCCATTGGTCGCAGCTCCATGAGCAGGGGATACTCCCAGATTGGTAGATGCGCCTTTCTGCTCAAAGGATTCTGGGCTTGGTAGGTCTGCCCCCATCGGTCGGTACATGCAGACAGCCGGATCTATGCAAAATTAAAATCGCAACTGAGCGAGCGATGCAGCATAGTTGCTACAGAGGAGGGTAGGTATGCCTCTAAGTTGCTGTCAGATAATGATTTTCTTCAAGAATCAATCCAGTCCATCATGGGCGCCACGGACATGCGCCACATGCTGGCCGGTGCTTGATTTTCTACGTTTGTCATTGATCTGATTGGGTTTTTTTGCTCTGGCGTCGTTGCCTGATTCTTCGCCATCCAACCCCGTTTTCCTGTTTGTTCAACTCTGAGCACTCAATGGGAATCATCACCGCACACAAGCGGGCAGGCGGCTCGCTGGCTGACCTCCAGGCCTCCAAGCTCACGGTCCAGTTCGGAAGGGTCAATCTCCAAAGAAAAAGCCCCTGGCGCGCACGCACCCAAGGGGCTTGAGGCGCCGCCTAGACTTGGCGCGCACCTCCTTGCTTGGTGTATCGGCTGCACGCCGCCTAACTTTTGGCCTTTTCGATCAGGAATTGCCCGCGGTTCTTGCCGTTGATCCAGTTCGGCGGCTTGTTGGGGCCGAGCCGGGGAGCACTCGTCTCTGGGGCACGGAATCTGGGCGTGGGCACGAAGCTCTTCGCCTTGGAGCCGCTGGCAGGGAACACGTTCTGCTCGGTCAACTGGCAGTCTTGAATCAGGGCGCGAACCTCTTCCACCGCACCGGCTTTTTCTGTTTCCATCATTTCCGCGATGCGTGCATCCGGCTCGGCCTTCGGCTGCAGTGGGTTCAGCGCCGCATCCATGGTCCCTGTGCACGGGGACGTGCCTTGCTGTCGCTGACGCGGCACTGACCATCGCCGACAAGACTGCCTTGAATCCAAGCGAGTGGCATCACTGACGCAAAAATCATCTATTGCGCGAGGTTGGTGGTGGTAGCTACATGTAAGTGGATGAAAGGATTCGAATGAATTTGATCTTCAATTGCGTGATGCTAGTAAAGAATTACTATCTTCACCAATGCCTTTCGATGTCATATTCTTGAGACTCATTGATCGATGCATCGAATAATGCAATTGGAGGCATGCCAAATGAATGCTGAAGAGAAACAAGAATCATTTGCACAGCAATCGCGGTTGCAGGCATTGTTGATTGATCCGGAGGTGGAGGACTTTGCAGGGTTAAACCTGTTGCTTGGTCAGGCTGGATATGATCTGCGGATGGCAGCAAGCTCGCCAGAAGCATTGGCGGAGTTTTCTGGTGGACGAATTGACTTGTTGATATGCAATACGCATGTACTTGACAAGGATGGCGGACAGTGGTTGGAGAGTATTGTTGGACAGTTCCCTGACCTGTTTGTGATTTTTCTTTCGGAATACGGCAGAACTGTGATTCCGAAAGGCATTGGTCGTTTGATGGGTTTGTACCGTCACATAGTAAAACCTTGGAATAGTGAGCAATTTTTGGATGCTATTGATCAATTAAACGATCAGAAAATCACACGCCATGAGAATATCCGTCTGGATCAGAAAAATAAAGCGCTGACGAAGGAGCTGGCAGAATTAAATGCAACTGTTGAGCTTACTGCCCATGAGCATGACGACGAACTGTTGGAGGCGCATAGGAAGCTTAAGAAGAATTTCGTCGCAGCTATTCGGATGTTTTCCAATCTTCTTGAGTGGCGGGGCGGGCTGCTTGCAGGGCATTCTAGACGCGTTGCGGATCTGACCCGCCGAACCGCAAATATCATGCAGCTAAGCGAAGAAGATCAGCAGAATTCTTTTGTTGCTGCGCTCATTCATGATATTGCCCATATTACTCTTGCCGATGGGATGTTGAACAAGCCCGTCCCAAGCTTGAGTCATGAAGAGCTGGAAAAATATAGGAATCACAGCAGCTTGGGAGAACAGTTGCTTCTGCCGATAGACGATGCGCACCCGGTCGCTACTCTCGTCAGGTCCCACCATGAGCGATTCGACGGGGCAGGTTTCCCTGATGGCCTGAAAGGGAAGGATATTCCAATAGGAGCTCGGATAATAGCGGTTGCTGATTTTTACGATGACCTGATGATAGGGCATTTAAGCAGCAAGCCCCTAAATTGTGCAGAGGCAAGAACCCTCATTTCGCATGGCAGAGGAACACAATTTGATCCAGAGGTTGTCGATGCTTTCTTGCAGATTTTGATACAGGCAACCCCCGTTGCCGACCCAGCCCCACTTTATGTTCCCTGTTCGGAGCTCCGGCCAGGAATGATTTTGGCTCAAGACTTCGTATCGAGGGAAGGTTTGGTATTGCTTACGGCAGGTCGAGTTTTGACGACAGACTTGATACGCAGAATGCAATTGCGTGTTGATCTTGGCCGGAAATTGCCGATTCGTGCCATGGCCTCGGCTGTTTGATGATTTTTGAGATTTTGTAATTGTTTTGGTATGGGTTTGATCAAGTTGTTAATGGTTTTCGCTCTCTGCTCGTCTTGAAGAATTTCAGCAGAATTTCACCGTTGGATGTAATCGCTTGTTTTTCTGATATATCAGCTATATGTGAAGGTGGTACTTCTGTGGAATATAGTTTGCTGTTGCTTATTCTGTATAAAATTCTCTTGTCTCCGACTATGAATTCATCTCCTTCAATCAGTCCTATATACCGGCCATTTTTGGTATAGGCTTTCCACCATCCGCCTTCTATCATTTTATGCCTCGCGATACTATGGTTTATTGTTGACGCCCAACACGTCAATGCTTAAGGATGAAATGCTAATCTGAGAGTTGTGCGATTTTGCAAGCGATGCAAAATTTGACAAAGTAATTGATGTTGATAATCCATTATCAGATTCTCATCGAACGAGAGTGACATTCACATATGTGGGCGGTTTGGTGGGTAACTTTTGATCAAAGTATTCACACGCTGCATGCGTTCAAAAAAAGAGGACCCTGGTTCCCCGGGGTCAAGCCATGGCTGCTGGCGGCAGGAGTCCTGCGTGATTTACCTGCCCACGCCCTTGCCCAGCGACAGTATTTCGCTCGCATGGACGATGGCCTGGGCAATCTCCTCCACCGAGCTGCGCCGGCTCATGGCCTGGGCGCGGATCATGTCGTAGGCCTGGTCTTCGTTGATCTGGTGGGTCTGCATGAGGATGGCCTTGGCTTCGGCCACGCGGCGCTGGCCCAGCAGCTTGGCCTGGAGCTTGGCGATGCGCTGCTGCTGCTGGCGTGATTCCTTGTGGTTTCTGCGCGCCAGCACCAATGTGGACAGCAGGCCGAAGGAGCGGATGGGCGAGGGCAGGATGGCTTGCACCTGCAGCTCCAGCACGGCGGAGACGATGGTGGGGTTCTCGTAGTTGACCACGGCGATGGCGGTGGGCGGGCTCTCTCCCTCGCCCTGGGTCCAGGCGTAGTTCAACTGCAGGTGATCGGGGCGCACGGCCAGGAAGACCACGTCCGTGCCCTCGGGCAGGCTGGGCTGGGGCGGCCAGATGGCCTGGACCTGGCAGCCTATGCGCTGCAGTTGCTGGGCCAGCAGGCGGCCGTCCGCGTCGTCGGGGTGGACGACGGCAATGCGCAGCTGGCGCAGTTCCTTCAGTTGGGGCGAGGTGGCACGCAGCAGCGGTTTTCTTTCCAGCAGCTGCCGGCCTGTGGCAGCGCTGCCGGTGTCCTTGTTCGGGGCGGCATCCACGCTCAGGTCTCCAGGGCACCGAGGCTGGCGGTCCAGTCGCCCAGGGAGTGGGTGACCAGGTAGGGGTCGGGCGAGACGGCCCGGGTGGCCTGGCGCACGATGGTGAAGCCGCCCTGTGCATTGGCGCGGCCCACGCGCGGGTGCAGCCAGGTGTGGTGGTTGTCGGGGTCCAGCCGGATGCGGCCCTGGGGCGCGTCGAACTCGCTGCCCAGCAGATGGGGCAGCAACTCGCCTATGCGGTCACTGCCGGCCTGGCGGAAGGCGTTGGCGAACAGGTGCATCTGAAAGTAGGCGGCCTCCCAGCACAGGTTGGGCCGGCAGTCGTCGCCCAGGCGCTGGCGCAGCCGGGCCAGGCAGCGCGCATTGGCGGGCGAATCGATGGACTGGAAGTAGGGCGCGGCCGTGAAGTGGCCGGCCGCCACATCGGCGCCCATCTGGGCGATCTCGGCCTCGGAGGTGGTGAGGCTGGCAATCGGCATGGTCTGCGGGTTGAAACCCGCATCGGCATAGGCGCGGTAGAGGCTGGCCGTGGAGTCGCCGACCACGGTGGAGAAGATGAAGTCCGGCTGTCTGGCGCGGATGTCCTGCATGATGGCCGCGTAGTCGCGCTCGGTGGCATCCAGCGGCAGGTAGTGTTCACCGAGCTTGTCGCTGCCCGGGTGCTGCATGACCAGCTCGCCCATGATGCGGTTGGACTCATAGGGGTAGATGTAGTCCGAGCCGATGAGGTAGACCCGCGCGCCGAAGCTGCTGGTCATGTAGTCGGCCAGTTGCACGCTGTTCTGGTTGGGCGCGGCGCCCGTGTAGATGACATTGCCCGAGAACTCGAAGCCTTCGTAGAGCGTGGGATAGAACAGCAGCTTGTTCCATTTCTCGACGATGGGTATGACCGCCTTGCGGCTGCTGGACATGTAGCAGCCGAAGATGACGTTGATGCCGTCGCGCACGATGAGTTGCTCGGCCAGGGCCGCATAGCGGGCCGGCGTGGAGGCTGGGTCGTAGCGCACTGCCACCAGTTCACGCCCCAGCAGGCCGCCCGCCTCGTTGATTTCGTCGATGGCCAGCTGCGCGCCCTGCAGCTGGGACTGGCCGATGGTCGATGTGGTGCCGGTGGCCGAGTAAAGAATGCCGACTCTGACGGGGTCGTTCATGGGTTCCTTCTGCGCCAGGTGCTGGCTTGCGTTCTTTGCATGCTTCAGGTTAATCGAGATTTCCGTGGCGCTTGCCGTGGTCAGCGGCCGGCTGCGAGCCTTGCGCCCATCTGGGACAGCCGCCTTGGCAGATGACGCGCGTCGTCGGCAATGCCGTAGTTGCGCCCGCCAAAGATATGGTGCACATAGCCGTCTGCCTGGCTGTCCACGGCCAGGCAACTGATGCGTATGCCTGCGGCGCGGGCCTGCTGTACGGCGTGGCGCGCGTCTTCGATCAGGTAGCGATCGTCATGCACGTCGATGTCGGCGGGTGCGCCGTCGGTGATCACCAGCAGATGGCGCTGGCCAGCAGGCTCGGCCGCCAGCAGGCTGCTGGCGTGGCGCAGGGCGGCGCCCAGGCGGGTGGAATGGCGACCCTGCAGTGCCTGCAACCGGGTGGCCGCTGCTGCGGCAAAGGGTTGGCCGAAGTCCAGCAGGCGCAGGTAGCGGACTTCGGCGCGCGTGTTGGACGAGAAGGCGTGGATGGCCAGGCGGTCCACGCCGGTCCTGTGGCCTGCGCGCGATTCGGCCAGCATGAGGGCCGCCTGTTTCTCCAGCTCCAGCAGGCTGGCGCCGTGGGGGCCGGGCGTGTTGACCGATTCGGAAGCGTCCATCAGCACCAGCAGGCTGATGGGGCGCGGGCCTTTGCCGGCACGGATGAAAAGGCGGGGCTCAGGGCGCAGGTTCAGGCGGCGGTCCACCTGGACCTCGATGGCGGCATTGAAGTCCAGGTCATCGCCTTCCCACTGGCGGCGCAGGCGCTGGCGCCGGTCCAGTTGGCGTGCGGGCGACAGCGGCAGGGGCGGCAGTGTCTGTCTGCCGGCCTGGGAGCCTTTCCCGGCCAAAGCCTCGGCCTGCCATGCGGGCAGGGTGTCGATGACGGTGCACCAGTCCGTCTTCAGGCGCTCCGACCTGCGGTCCCATTCGGGATAGCTGTGGCGCGACAGTTCCAGGCCTGGGTCCAGGTCCAGCGACGGGCCTTCCTGTGCATCGGACGGCTGTCCTGCGCCGGCCGATGGAGGCGGAGCCGCGCGCGCAGCGGACTGCTGCAGCGCGAGTGTGTCTTCCTCTCCCTGGGGCGACTCCGGATGCTGCCAGAGATAGCTGTTGTCATCACGGTAGGTGCTGGGCACGGCATGGTGCTGCGGGTCCATGCGCACGCGCATCTGTCCCAGGTCGTTGGCCAGGATGGAGGCAATGGCCCGGAATGCGGCGTAGTCCTCCAGGCCATGGCGCGTGGCGGTGTCCTCGAACAGGTCGCGGGCCTTGTGGATCCAGTGGTTGCCGTCCATGCGCTCCGGCCACAGCAGCATGCGGTCCAGCCGGGCCATGAAGGCGGCAAAGCCCAGGTCCGATGGGTCGGGCTCGGGCGCGATGCAGGCCTCGAACCAGCGGCGCACGCCAGGGTGCTGCAGGCACAGCAGCCGCTCCACGCGCGCATCTTCCAGTGCGCCCACCACGGCCTGGCCCATGGGCTTGAGGGCACGGCTGTCCTGGCGGGCGGGCGAAAAGCGCAGATGGGCTGCGGCATGGGCCATTGTTGCTGCGTGCAGGTTTGCCTCAATGGGCAAGTTGGCGGGAACCAGCAGCCGGGCAGGCTGGCTGATCAGCACGGCGCGCGGCGGCAGGGCGTGGGCCTGGCCTGGCGCCGGGGCACTGGTCGGCATCCTGGCCAGCGCCTGCACGGCGACAGGCTGGCGTGCCAGGCCGCTGGCCAGCAGGCCCAGCGTGTGCAGCAGACGGGACTCTTCGGGCACGGCAACGGAGACGATGGCCATGGCGCGCGGCCCTCAGGCGCCGAACTCTGCTTCGACCAGCTGGCGCAGCGCGGCGGCGGTGTCGGGGTCGTCGGTCAGGGCGCTGGTGATGGTCATGTCGCAGCTGTCATGCACCGGCATGCCGTCGCGCATCAGCAGGCCCGCGTAGATCAGCATGCGGGTGGAGGCGCCTTCGTCCAGGCCCCGGTGGCGCAGTTCGCGCGTGCTGCGCGCCAGGCTGACCAGGCTGCGAGCGGTGGCCGGGGCAATGCCGGTCTCGTGGGCCACGATGTCCGCCTCGATCTCGGGCGCCGGGTAGTCGAAGTCCAGCGCCGCGAAGCGTTGGCGCGTCGATGGCTTCATGTCCTTGGCGCTGCTCTGGTAGCCGGGGTTGTAGGAGACCACCAGTTGGAAGTCAGGGTGCGCGTGGACCACCTCGCCCTTCTTGTCCAGCGGCAGGGTGCGGCGCGCGTCGGTCAGCGGGTGGATGACGACGGTGGTGTCCTGGCGGGCCTCCACCACTTCGTCCAGATAGCAGATGCCGCCGTGGCGCACGGCCAGGGTCAGCGGGCCGTCGTGCCAGGCCGTGCCGTCGGCATCCAGCAGGTAGCGGCCCACCAGGTCGGAAGCCGTCATGTCCTCGTTGCAGGCCAGCGTGACCAGGGGGCGCTTGAGCGCCCACGCCATGTACTCCACAAAGCGCGTCTTGCCGCAGCCCGTGGGGCCCTTGAGGATGAGCGGCATGCGGTGCTGGTAGGCCTGGCGGTAGAGCTGCACTTCGCGGCCCGAGGGTCGGTAGAAGGGCTCTTCCTCGATGCGGTAGGCCGCCAGCGGGTCGGCGGCCTGGTTGGCAGGAGGGTGCAGCGGGCCTGTGGTTGTTGTCGTGCTCATCTTCACTCTTCACCTTTCCGTATTCATGGGCGGGCCTGCCCCCAGGCCTGCAGGCTCGGAGGCAGGACGCTGTCAGCGGTGCTTGGGCGTCTCGTGCGGAATGCCTTCGATGGGGCATTCGGGCGTGCCTACGGTGGTGCGTGTGAAGGACTCCACCATCTCGCGCGTGCCCTCGGGATCGTTGACCCACTGGCTGTAGAAGTTGTAGGGGCAGGCGGCCACGCCCTTGTCCCCGTCGCCGGAGTTGATGGTGCCGGTGTAGCCCCGGTGCACCAGCTTGAACAGATGGTTCTGAGACTGGCCGTTCTTGCGCGCATCGCGGATCAGGTGCTTGGACAGTTCGGCGTACTGGATGCCCATTTCCTCCTCGCCGGTCTCGCCCAGGGTGCGGCCGTCGAAGCCGATGATGGCCGAGTGCCCGAAGTACGAGTACACGCCGTCGAAGCCCGCCGCATTGGCCACGGCCACGTAGCAGTTGTTCATGAAGGCCATGGCCTTGGAGACCATGATCTGCTGCTCCTTGGCCGGGTACATGTAGCCCTGGCAGCGCACGACGAGCTCGGCGCCGCGCATGGCGCAGTCGCGCCAGATCTCGGGGTAGTTGCCGTCGTCGCAGATGATGAGGCTGATCTTCAGGCCCTTGGGGCCTTCGCTCACATAGGTGCAGTCGCCCGGGTACCAGCCCTCGATGGGCACCCAGGGCATGATCTTGCGGTACTTCTGCACGATCTCGCCCTGGTTGTTCATGAGGATCAGGGTGTTGTACGGCGCCTTGTTGGGATGCTCCTCATGGCGCTCGCCCGTCAGCGAGAACACGCCCCAGACGTTGGCCCTGCGGCAGGCGTCGGCGAAGATTTCTGTCTCTTCGCCCGGGATGGCGCTGGCCGTGTCGTACATCTCCTTGGCGTCGTACATGATGCCGTGCGTGGAGTACTCGGGGAAGATCACCAGGTCCATGCCCGGCAGGCCGCGCTTCATGCCCACCAGCATGTCCGCGATCTTGCGGCAGTTGTCCAGCACCTCGGCCTTGGTGTGCAGGCGTGGCATCTTGTAGTTGACCACCGCCACGCCGACGCAATCGTTGCTGCTGGAAATATCTCCGTGTCTCATGCTGCTGCTCCTGAAGGGGTTGAGGGGGCGGCGTGCGGCATCGCCCCCTCGATTCCCAGTCAACAAAAAAGGCCCGAACCGCTCCGGGTCAGGGAGCGGTTCGGGCCTTGTTGCCCGACATCGGCGCTGGCAGCTTTGGCAGCGGATGTCGTCTTGTCGGTGATGCGGGAACGATCAGGGCGATGCCTTATCGCCGTGCATGCATTGTTGCCTTGCACCCGCCCCGCGCATATACGTCATATGCCGGTTGTGGCGGGCGCGAGGCCGTGGTATTTCCCGCGCGCGCTCTGCGCCCTGGTCCCTCAGAAGGACCCGAACATGGTGCCGAGCGTGATCACCAGCACCAGGGCCAGCAGTGGCGCGCCAATGGTCATGATGGCGATGTTGCCGTATGACTGGCGGCCACGCGGTGCAGCAGCTCGGGGCTGATGCCCAGTTGGGCGGCCATGGCCAGGTAGTCCTTGCCCAGCGTGGACAGGGCAATCGACAGGCCGCCCGACGACGACCCCGTGATGCCCGCCAGCACGTTCATGGCCACGGCCTCGGAGATCAGCGGGTTGTGTGGCGCCACGTTGAGCACGGCCTCGCGGATGATGGCAAAGCCCGCCAGCCCCGCGATGACCGCGCCGTAGCCCACTTCCGAGGCCGTGTTGAAGATGGGCAGCATGGAGCCCAGCACGCCCTTGTTCACCGACTCCTTGAGATTGCGCCAGCGGCCCAGGCCCAGCAGCACCAGTGCGGCGCAGGCCACGGCCAGGGCCATGATCAGCGCCCACAGGCCCGTCTGCTTGGCCGGGTCCACGGCAGGAAAGCGCTCCTTCAGAAAGCCGAAATCCATCTGCGGGAACACGCCGTAGGTCAGCAGCGCGTTGACCGCGATCACCAGCACCAGCGGCAGCAGGGCCAGCAGCAGCGGCAGGTCCCGGCGGCTGTGCAGGGCGGGATCGCTTTCTTCATGCAGGCCCTGCTCGACGGCATCGTCATGGTCGCCGTAGCCTTCGCCGGCCACGCGCGCCTTGGCCGCGCGCGACTGCAGCCACCACAGGCCCAGGGCCAGCATGGTCATGCCGCCGATGATGCCCAGGCCCGGCGCCGCGAACACATTGGTGCCGTAGTACGGAATGGGAATGGCGTTCTGGATGGACGGCGTGCCCGGCAGCGCCGTCATGGTGAAGGTGAACGAGCCCAGCGCGATGGTGGGCGGTATCAGACGCTTGGGCACATGGGCCGCGCGGAACAGCGACTTGGCAATCGGATAGATGGCAAAGGCCACCACGAACAGCGACACGCCGCCATAGGTGAGCACGGCGCAGGCCAGAACCACCGTGAGGATGGCGTGCTTCTCGCCCAGCACGCGCATGATCCAGTGCGATATCGCGGTGGCTGCGCCCGAGTCCGCCATCAACTGGCCGAACAGCGCGCCCAGCAGGAACACGGGGAAGAACTGCAGCATGTAGTTGCCCAGGGCGCCCATGAAGGTGCTGGTGTACAGCGGCAGCATGTGGCCCAGGTCGCCGGACAGCAGCACGGCCACGGCGGCCATCAGGGGGGCCAGCAGCAGCACGGAGATGCCTCGGTAGGCCAGGAACATCAGTCCCGCCAGTGAAATCACGATTGCCAGGGTACTCAAATCGTCTCCAGTCCAGTAGTTCTAGTCAAAAAGACAGAATAAATGCGGATGGGTGACAATTTGGCGTAATTGGCGTGCTTTGTAGATGATTTGGCGCAATATATCGCCACGTTTACCCGGTCTGTGCGCCTCTGCGCGATTGCAGCCGCAGTCTCAAGGGCGTGGATGGCCGCAGCGTGACCTGCAGCACGGGGCGGGGCGCGCTGGCACCTTCGGGCACGCTCAGCCGAAGGCGCTGCAGCACCATGGCTGCCACCACCGTCATCTCCGTGCTGGCCAGGTGCTGGCCCAGGCATACGCGCGGGCCGGTGCCAAAGGGCATCCAGCTGCCGCGCGGCGCGGCAGGGGCTCTGTCCTTGTCGGCATCGGCGAAACGCTGCGGCTGAAAGACATCGGGTTGCGGGAACCAGCGCGCATCGCGTTGCATGAGGCCGGGCGCAATCATGAACAGGGTTCGCGCGGGCAGGCGCCACGGGCCCAGCTGCACAGGCCGCGTGCAACGCCGGCTGATGAGCACCGGCGCGGCCGGGTACAGGCGCATGGCTTCCTGGAGGCTCCAGCCCAACTGGCGCAGCGCGGGCAGGTCCTGCGCCGTGGGCGTGCGGCCCTGCAGCTGTTCCTGGATCTCGTCGGCCACCTGCTGCTGCGCCTCGGGATGGGTGGCCATGCACCAGGACCACCAGGTCAAACTGCTGGCCACGGTTTCGTGACCTGCCAGAAAGGCCGTCATGCACTCATCGCGCACGGCCTGCAGTGTCCAGGCCTGGGCGTCGCCCCGGTGCAGGCGCAGCAGGCGGCTGAGCAGATCCTCGGGCCAGTGTGCATCGGCCTGCGCCAGCCGGAGCCGGACCTGCCGGTCGATGAAGCTGCGCAGCCAGGCCAGCGCCCGGCGCTTGCGGCGCTTCCATGGCATGGCATCGGGCCAGCGCAGGGGCCAGTAGAACTCGCTGTGGGCGGCATGGCTGACTTCGCGGATGGCCTGCTCCGCGGAGCGCGCATCCTCGCCGATGGCGCCGGAGAACATCAGCCGCATGATCACATCCATGGCCAGGGCGGTCAGCGCCTGTTCCATGGGAAAGTCCTCGGACTGCTGTGGCCAGGCCTGGAGCGCGGCCTGGGCGGCTGCGGCCAGGGCCGGTATCTGGGCCTGCACGGCCTTGGGGGAGAAGGCCGGCAACAGCGCCTGCCGCTTGCTGCGCCAGGGCTGGCCTTCGCTGACCAGCACGCTGTGGCCGTGCAGCTGGGCAAAGACCGAGATGCCGTGCTCCCAGCGCACTAGCGCATCGTGCTGGCCCACCAGCAGCTCGCGCACCAGTTCGGGATCCGTGACGACGACCTGGTGCTCTGGCCAGATGCGCAGATGGATGGCATCGCCGTGCTCGCCGCGCCATTGCGCCAGCGTACCCAGCAGGTCGCGCGACATGCGGCGCAGCAGGCCCCAGCCCATGAGCCCCGGTGCCGGGCCGGGTGGCCAGGCCGTGGAGGCCGTCTGCTCGGATTGCTCGGGTTGCGGCGCTTGCGCGGGTTGCGGCGCTTGCGTGGCAAAGGGGCAGGAGGCCGCGTTCGACGGCGCCGGTGTGCAGGTATCTTGCGTGGAATTCGGGCGGTTCATGTTCCCATGCTCGCTGGTCACGCCGCCCGTGGTCTTGAACGAAAGCGTCACGGGATCGGCGGGCGGCAAGGCCTACACTGCGCCTCCATGGATGCCGTCGTCATGCCCGAAGCCGCGATCGAAGCCTGTACGCCCAGTGCCTTTGCTGCCTGTCCGCCCCTGCATGCCAGGGCCGCGCGCTGGGCAGGCCAGGGGCGGCAGCCGCACTCCATGCTGTATCCCGCGCCGGCAGGGCTGCATGGTGCGGTGGTGGCCGTCGTCTGCCGCGATACGCGGGGCGTGGTCCTGGACGATGCGCAGCGGCTGTCGCATTTTCCCGCCACCCCCATGGTCTGCCTGTCCTGGTACCAGGACATGGCCGCAGGCCTGGTGGGCGTGCAGGGCTGCGAGCCCTTTGAGGCATCCGTCATGCTCTCGGGCAGCCAGACAGCGCCGACGGCCAGCTGGGCTAGCGGGCCGGGCCGTGGCGGCATGGTCTGCCTGCACCTGGATGCCGCGCTGCAGCTGTTCGGCCCCGGCGTGCTGCAGGCGCAGGATGGCTTTGTCGCGGCATCCGGGGTGCTGGGGCCGTCCTGGTCCGCGCTGTGCCAGGCCCTGCTGCATGCGCAGGACGATGCCGGCACCCTGGACGCGTTGCAGCGCCACCTGGCGCCGCGCTGGCGCGAGGTCCGGGGGAGCGCCCTGCAGGTGCTGCCCTCATTGCGCGAGCATGGGCGCCACTGGGTGGCCTGGCTGGGGATGCAGGCGCTGCAATGGCAAAGAACGCTGGGCGCGCGCCAGGTGGAGCGGCGCATCAAGCAGTTCAGCGGCCGCTCCCTGCGGCAATGGCAGGGCATGGTGCGCACGGAAAGCCTGTTCCATGCGGCGCGGCGCCACCATGAACAGGGACAGGCGCTGGACTGGGCCGCGCTGGCGCTGGACGAGGGCTTCTCCGACCAGGCCCATATGTGCCGCGCCGTGCGCCAGATCACGGGGTTTTCGCCGGGGGAGTTTGCGCGGCGCTTCGAGCACGATGAATCGTTCTGGATGTATCGGCTCTGGGTTTGACCCGGGGGTCTGCTTCGCTTGCGTGTCCGTCACGCTACAGCATTTTTTGCATGGTAGAAAACTCGGGGGCTGCAAGCCGTTTCCCTGTGAAAACAGGTCCCGAATGCCGCTGTAAAACCCTAAGTCTTCTACAAGACTTAAAAAATATGGCGGGTTCCGCTTAGAATTTTGTATTGTGGGATCGCATTGCAGAAAACGCCGGGGCAGCATGCTGGCGCGACGGGGCATTGCGTGACGGTCCTACTGCCTCAGGCTGCACCGGCCCCGTTTCCCCTAGCGGATGCCCGGTTCGACGGCCTGCGGCGCGACCCCTACCTTTTCACTACCTGAGACAAGAGATGAGCACGCAGCAACCCACCATCATCTACACCCTGACCGATGAGGCTCCGCGCCTTGCCACCAGTGCCTTCCTGCCTGTGGTGCGCGCCTTTGCCGCACCCGTCGGCGTGAATGTCGAGACCGCCGACATCTCCGTGGCCCACCGCATCCTGGGTGAGTTCTCCGAATTCCTGGCCGAAGACCAGCGCGTGGCCCACACCTTGTCCGAGCTCGGCAAGAAGACGCTGGAGCCCGATGTCAACATCATCAAGCTGCCCAACATCAGCGCCTCGGTGGCCCAGCTGACGGCTGCCATCAAGGAGCTGCAGGGCAAGGGCTACGCACTGCCCGACTACCCCGAGAATCCGACCAACGACCAGGAAAAGGACATCAAGGCACGCTACGGCAAGTGCCTGGGCTCGGCCGTGAACCCCGTGCTGCGCGAGGGCAACTCCGACCGCCGCGCTCCTGCCGCCGTCAAGAACTACGCCAAGAAGCACCCCCACTCCATGGGCGAGTGGAAGCAGTGGTCGCAAACCCATGTCTCGCACATGGAGCACGGCGACTTCTACCACGGCGAAAAGTCGATCACGCTGGACGCCGCACGCGACGTCAAGATGGAGCTGACCACCAAGAGCGGCAAGACCGTGGTGCTCAAGTCCAAGGTGGCCCTGAAGGCCGGCGAGATCATCGACTCCATGTTCATGAGCAAGAAGGCGCTGTGCGACTTCTATGAAAAGGAACTGGACGACTGCCGCGACGCCGGCATCCTGTTCTCGCTGCACGTCAAGGCCACGATGATGAAGGTCTCGCACCCCATCGTGTTCGGCCACTGCGTGAGGATCTACTACAAGGAAGCCTTCGAGAAGCACGGCAAGCTGTTCGACGAGCTGGGCGTGAACGTCAACAACGGCATGTCCACGCTGTACGAGAAGATCGAGACGCTGCCCGCCTCGCTGCGCGAAGAGATCATCCGTGACCTGCACGCCTGCCAGGAACACCGTCCCGCGCTGGCCATGGTGGACTCTGCCAAGGGCATCACCAACTTCCACTCGCCCAACGACGTGATCGTTGACGCGTCCATGCCCGCCATGATCCGCCAGGGCGGCAAGATGTGGGGCGCCGACGGCAAGCCCTATGACTGCAAGGCCGTGATGCCTGAGTCCACCTTTGCCCGCATCTACCAGGAGATGATCAACTTCTGCAAGTGGCACGGCAACTTCGACCCCAAGACCATGGGCACCGTGCCCAACGTGGGCCTGATGGCGCAAAAGGCCGAAGAGTACGGCTCGCACGACAAGACCTTCGAGATCGAGGAAGACGGCGTTGCCAACATCGTCGATCTGGCCACCGGCGAAGTGCTGATGAGCCAGAACGTGGAGCAGGGCGACATCTGGCGCATGTGCCAGGTCAAGGACGCTCCCATCCGCGACTGGGTCAAGCTGGCCGTCACGCGTGCCCGCAACTCCGGCATGCCTGCCGTGTTCTGGCTGGACCCCTATCGTCCGCACGAGGCCGAGCTGATCAAGAAGGTCAACACCTACCTGAAGGACTACGACACCACGGGCTTGGAAATCCACATCCTGTCTCAGGTCCGCGCCATGCGCTACACGCTGGAGCGCGTGGCCCGCGGCCTGGACACCATCTCGGTGACCGGCAACATCCTGCGCGACTACCTGACCGACCTGTTCCCCATCATGGAACTGGGCACCTCGGCCAAGATGCTGTCCATCGTGCCCCTGATGGCCGGTGGCGGCATGTACGAAACGGGTGCTGGCGGCTCGGCTCCCAAGCACGTGCAGCAGCTGGTGGAAGAAAACCACCTGCGCTGGGATTCGCTGGGCGAGTTCCTGGCACTGGCCGTGTCGCTGGAAGACCTGGGCATCAAGAACGACAACGCCCGCGCCAAGCTGCTGGCCAAGACCCTGGATGAAGCCACGGGCAAGCTGCTGGACGAAGACAAGTCGCCTTCGCGCCGCACCGGCGAGCTGGACAACCGTGGCAGCCAGTTCTACATCGCCCTGTACTGGGCACAGGCCCTGGCGGCGCAGACGGAAGATGCCGAACTGGCCTCCAAGTTCGCTTCGCTGGCCAAGCAACTGGCCGACAACGAGTCCAAGATCATCGAAGAGCTGCGCGCCGTGCAGGGCAAGGCCGTGGACATCGGTGGCTACTACATGCCCGACGTGGCCAAGATGGATGCCGTGATGCGCCCCAGCGCCACGTTCAACGCAGCCATCGACGCGCTGCTGTAAGCCGCTGTGCCGGGGCCTGGCCCCGGCAGGCTTCAGCCATGACCGGCCGACCCGCAAGGGCGGCCGGTTTTTTCATGCCTGCGACGGCAGGAAAGAAAACTGCAGGCGAAAAAAAACCGGCCCAGAGAGCCGGTTTTTGGAAGCTGCGCCGTGATCAGTAGCGACCGCCGCCGTGGCCGCCATTGCCATAGCCGACGTCAGAACGCTTGCCTGCGTAACCCTGCGGGCTGTAGCCACCGGAGCTGCGGCCTTCTTCGCGAGGACGGGCCAGGTTCACGACGATCGAGCGTCCGTCCACGGACATGCCGTGCAGGCCGGTGATGGCGGCCTGGGCGACTTCGGCAGAAGCCATTTCCACAAAGCCGAAGCCCTTGGAGCGGCCGGTTTCGCGGTCCATCATGACCTTGGCGGAGGCCACGTTGCCGAACTCGGCAAAGTTGCTTTCCAGGCTGGAGTCGGTCACGGAGTAGGGCAGATTGCCCACGTAGATTTTGGTGGTCATAGGAAAACCTCTTCGATTGGATGTGCGCAAAAGGGCGCACCGTTGGCATGCATGCGGCGGACTGTGCATCCGCGGCGGTGAATGGGTGGGAAGGCGACAGGCAGCCGGGCCGTCAGCAGGCAGGCGGGTGCTGCATGCAGGTCTGGAGCCAGCCCTGGGTGACGGCAAACAGCCGTGCTGCTTCGCGGGAGGCGAACGCCTTGTCGAAACGAAATACGCGGCAGTAGCTGCCGTTGCCTTGGGAGCGATGGACCGCGAAGGAGGCGCGGAAGCGGCCGCAGTCGGTCGGGTGTGTCGAGGGCGAGACGACGTACTTGCCCATGGGAATGCCGGTGTTTGAAATGTGGTTCAGTCAGGTTCGCAGCCTTGAACAGGCCTGCGTGAGCATCTGGGAACTCGGTTGGCTGCAGCTCTACAGACCAACTGTGCGACAAAGGTCGCAAGAGACATCCTGCGGGGAGCGGCGGACAGCCGTTGTGCAGGGAAGGGAAGTGGGCAGCTTAAACGCTTGGCCTCAACAACGGAGCTGACTATATCCTGTTGTGTATTTAAGCGCAACTTAATATTCTTTTTAATTGTAAAACAGTGCGTGGCCGCCGATTTTGTTATGTTATAACATAACTGTTTTGATGCAGGGCAAGGTCGCTGCCCGCCCTTTTTGACCAGGAAACCACCATGTCCCACTCCCTGACCACCAAGCAACAACGCGTGCTCGACACGCTGCGCCAGGCCGGCGCGCCGCTGACGGCCTATGCGCTGCTCGACCAGTTGCGGGACCATGGTTTGACGGCCCCCACCCAGGTCTACCGCGCGCTGGACAAGCTGGCCGAGCAGGGCGTGGTCCATCGCCTGGAGTCGCTGAATGCCTATGTCTGCTGCTCGCATCCGGACGAGGGCAGCCATGATTTCTCGGCCTTTGCGATCTGCGACAGCTGCGGCCAGGTCGATGAGTTCGTGGACGACGCGCTCAACCGCTGCCTGGGCAGCTGGGCGCATGGCCATGCGTTTGCGCTCGCCCATTCGAACATCGAGCTGCATGGCAAGTGCTCCGCCTGCACCGCGCTCCCCGCCTGAGAACCCTTCCTGCGCATGCGGCTGCAGTGTCCGCCGCGCGCTCCCTGTCCCTGTTCGAGAGATTCCATGATGCATACCGTAGCGCCGGTTCAGCCGCCGCATGCCCGATTGCCTGTGACCGTGCTGTCGGGTTTTCTGGGCGCGGGCAAGACCACCTTGCTCAACCACATCCTGCACAACCGCGAAGGGCGGCGCGTGGCCGTCATCGTCAATGACATGTCCGAGGTCAACATCGACGCGGCCCTGGTGCGCGATGGCGGGGCCGACCTGTCGCGCACCGACGAAAAGCTGGTGGAGATGAGCAATGGCTGCATCTGCTGCACGCTGCGCGAGGACCTGCTGCTGGAGGTGGCGCGGCTGGCGGGCGAGGGCCGCTTCGACCAGCTGGTCATCGAGTCCACGGGCATCTCCGAGCCGCTGCCGGTGGCCGAGACCTTCACCTTCGCGGGCGAGGACGGGCGCAGCCTGGGCGATGTGGCGCGGCTGGACACCATGGTGACCGTGGTCGATGCCTTCAACTTCCTGCACGACTATGGCTCGCGCGACAGCCTGCGCTCGCGCGGTGAATCGCTGGGCGAGGAGGACCGCCGCACCGTGGTCGATCTGCTGATCGAGCAGGTGGAGTTCTGCGATGTGATCGTGCTCAACAAGATCGACCTGGTCACCGAGGAGGACTGCACGCGGCTGATGGCCATTCTGCGCGGGCTCAACCCGCGTGCCAGGCTGGAGATCGCCTCCTTCGGCCAGTTGCCGCTGGATCGCGTGCTCGATACCGGGCTGTTCGATTTCGAGGAGGCCTCCAGGGCGCCTGGCTGGCTGCAGCAATTGCGTGGCACGCACCAGCCCGAGACGGAGGCCTATGGCGTTGCCAGCTTTGTCTACCGCGCCCGTCGCCCCTTTCATCCCCGGCGCTTCTTCGGCCTGGTGCAAAGCGAATGGCCGGGAGTAGTGCGCTCCAAGGGATTTTTCTGGCTGGCCAGCCATCCGGCGCTGGCCGGCTCCTGGTCGCAGGCCGGCGCCGTGGCGCGCCATGGGCCGGCCGGCCACTGGTGGGCCGCCGTGGAGGCCGAGCGCTGGCCGCGCGACCCCGAAAGCGTGGAGCGCATCCTGGACAAATGGGTCGATGGCGTGGGCGACGCGCGCCAGGAACTGGTGCTGATCGGCATGGGCATGGACGAGGACGCGCTGCGCGCCCGCCTGGACGAGTGCCTGCTGACCGATGCAGAAATGGCCGGAGGCCCGCAGGCCTGGGCGCAATGGGACAACCCGTTTCCCGACTGGAATTGAACGAATACCGCGCCGGCCTGGGTCGGCGTGGCCACTGGAGCCCTGAATGCCTGCACCTCTTCCCGATGTTTCCCTGACCGATCCCGCGCCCAGCCTCAGCCCGCTGCAATGGGTGGGCATGCAGGGCATAGACCTGCCCGTGACCGTGGCCGAGCCCGGCTACTGGCGCGAGCTGCATGCGCGTGCCGATGTGCAGGTCGATCTTCCTGCGGTCCATGTCAAGGGCATACACATGTCCCGGCTGTACCGGCAACTGGACAGCCTGGCCGAGGAATCCGCGCTGTCTGCCCTGGCGCTGCGCCATGCGCTGCAGGCCATGATCGACAGCCACCTCGACTGCCAAAGCCGCAGCGCCCGAATGCGCCTGTCGCTGGACCTGCTGGCCCAGCGGCCCGCCCTGGTCACCCACGATCTGTCGGGCTGGAAGTCCTATCCCGTGCGCCTGGACGCCACGCTGGCGCAAGGCGTGTTCCAGCTGCGGCTGCAGGTGGGCGTGGGCTATTCCTCGACCTGCCCCTGCTCGGCGGCACTGTCGCGCCAGTTGCTGGAGCATGGCTTTTTGCAGGCCTTTGCGGGCGAGCCACTGGTGGAGCCGGACCAGGTGGCCTCCTGGCTGCGCCGGCATGGCACTCTGGCCACGGCACACAGCCAGCGCAGCGAGGCCCAGGTCAGCGTGGACCTGGCCTGTGATGCGCCCGACCTCGGCATCCTGCCCCTGATCGCCCGGGTGGAGCAGGCGCTGGGCACGCCCGTGCAGACGGCCGTCAAGCGCGCCGACGAGCAGGCCTTTGCCGCGCTCAACGGCCGCAACCTGATGTTTGTCGAGGATGCGGCGCGCCGCATACAGGCCGCGCTGGAAGGCATCTACGCCCGGCCGCGCGTGCATGTGCGCCACATGGAGAGCCTGCATCCGCACGATGCCGTGGCCTGGGCATGACCGGCGAGCCGGCACCCGTTTCTCTACAACCCAAGGAGTTTTCCATGCAAGTTCTCTCGTCACTCAAGCAAGCCAAGCTGCGCCATCGAGACTGCCAGGTGGTGCGCCGGCGCGGCCGCATCTACGTCATCTGCAAGAGCAACCCGCGCTTCAAGGCCCGCCAGGGCGGCGCAAAGAACAGGCGCAAGGGATGATCCGCAAGAACCCGCGCGGCGACCTGCCGCGCATCCATGCCAGCGCCTTCGTGGACCCCACGGCCATCCTGTGCGGACTGGTGGTCGTGGAGGAGAACGTCTTCATCGGCCCCTATGCGGTGATCCGTGCCGACGAGATGGATGCGGACGGCCACATCGACCCCATCGTGATCGGTGCGCACTCCAACATCCAGGACGGGGTGGTGATCCACTCCAAGTCCGGCGCGCGCGTCAGCGTGGGGCAGCACACCTCGATCGCCCATCGCGCCATCGTCCACGGGCCCTGCACCGTGGGCAATGGCGTGTTCATCGGCTTCAACAGCGTGTTGTTCAACTGCGTGGTCGATGACGGCTGCGTGGTGCGCTACAACGCCGTGGTCGATGGATGCCACCTGCCGCCAGGCTTCTACGTGCCGTCCACTGCGCGCATAGGCCCGGAGACCGATCTGTCCACGCTGGCCCAGGTGCCCGCCGACGCCAGCGATTTCTCCGAGGACGTGGTCCGCACCAACAACGAATTGGTGCGCGGCTACAAGGCCATCCACAATGAGTTCTGACCGGCCGGGAGGGCTGCATGTCCGATTCCGCTGACCTCAAGAACCTGGGGCTGAAGGCCACGCTGGCGCGACTGTGGGTACTGGACATCTTTCGCCACGGGGACCAGCGGCATCTGGCGGCGGAGGAGGTCTACCGCCAGCTGCATGACCAGGGCCGGGGCACCAGCCTGGCCACGGTCTACCGCGTGCTGGCGCAGCTGGAGCAGGCCGGCATGCTGCGCCAGCAGCGCTTTGCGGCGGGCAAGGCGGTCTATGAACTCGACGACGGTGAGCACCATGACCACCTGATCTGCACGCGCTGCGGCCTGGTGCAGGAGTTCCACGATGCGGTGATCGAGCAGCGCCAGAAGCTGCTGGCGCGCTCGCATGGCTTTGCCATCGTGGAGCACTCCCACATCCTCTACGGGCGCTGCATCAAGCCCGACTGCGAGCGGCTGGCGGGCCGGCAGGAGGCTAGCTCTCCTTGAGGCTGCGCTGCGCACGCTCGCAGATGCGGCGCGTGGCGGGCACGGGCGATTCCTGGAGCCATTGCGCGCACAGTGCGCGCACCCAGTCGGGCCGGCTCTTGGCCGCGTCGTTGAGCCAGTTGGCCACCGAGTCCTGCACATAGGGCGAGGCATCGGCGCGCAGCCGCCGCAAAAGGGGCAGGGCGATCTCCGGCTGCTGCTTGAGCGCCGTGATATGGCTGCACCAGACGCCGCGCGGCCGCAAGGCCTCGCTGGCGAAACGGCGCAGGCGGTCGGAGGGCCGCCTTGTCCACCGGGACAACTCGGCCACGGCCTGCGGCAGGTCGCTGGCCAGATGCGGGCGCACGCCCATCCACGACCATTCGCGCACGCCGAAATGCGAGTCATCGGCCAGCGGCTGCAGCAGCTCCAGGCGCTGGCTCAGGGTCAGGCCCGGCTGCGAACCGGCCATGAAGCAGGCCCAGCCGCGCACCGTGTCAGAGCGGTGAGTGAGGCAGCGCTGCCAGCCGGCCTGGCCCAGCGCCTGCCACAGCAGGCCGCCAATGCACTCCATGCGCTTGAGAATGCCAAGCTGGCCCAGCGCCTGCGCCGTGTCCTCCAGTTGCGGCCACGCGTCGGGAAAGACGGCCTGCAGCAGCCGGGCCTGGTCCACGGCCAGGCTTTCGGTCAGCGTGGCGGTCTCGATCTCGCCCAGGGACAGGGCCTGCAGCAGTTCGGGAGTGATATCGGCCGTACGGTTGGCGCCCTTGCGCCGGGGGGCGGGCGCCGTCATGCGCTGGCCTCCACGCCTGCGGCGGCCTTGGCCAGCAGCTTTCCCAACTGGCCGCGTTCGGCGGGCGACAGGTTGGAAAACAGGCCGGCGATCCATTCGCTGTGCCGGGCAAACAGCTTGCGCGCCAGCTGGCGGCCCTTGGCGGTGAGCTGCACGCGCAGCGCGCGGCGGTCGGCCGGGTCGGGCAGGCGCTCGGCCAGGGCCTCGCGTTCCAGGCCGTCCAGCAGGCCCGTCACGGTGGCGCGGGTGATGCCGGCCTGCTCGGCCAGGTGGTTGGGCGCCAGCCCTTCGCTGGCGGATTCCAGCAGGAACAGCAGCACGAAGCGCCCTTCGGACAGGCCATGGGGCGCCAGCAGCGCGGCGCAGTCACGGTCGATGCGCGCAGCCAGGGACAGGGTCTGGAAGCACAGCCGCATGCTGTCCACGTCGTCCAGCTTGCGGCGCTCGGCCTCGGCCAGCAGGGCCTGGTATTTCTGTTCGAGTTGCATGCGGCAAGCATACAGTATGGCGGCTAACCATGTGGCTGTGCCTCCAGGCAAGCAGTGGCCTGTGCGCGATGGCTGCGCTTGCGGTGCAGCCTGCGCACGCCTATGAGCACGCCCGTGGCGCTCATCAGCAGGCCGCCCAGGCTGAAGGCCAGCAGCAGCCCATCCCACAGCGGCCGGCGCTGCAGCAGCGGCAGCCAGTCCCAGCTGTGCAGCATGGCGAACAGCCAGCGCTTGAGGCGCTGGGTGCCGTCCAGCCGGCCCAGCACCTGGCCCGTGTGCGGGTCGATGTGCACCCAGCTGGCCGCGGCATCGCCAAAGACCACGCGCAGCACGGGCAGGGGCTTGTCATGGCCGCCCATCATGGTGTGCTCGGCGCGCTCGTACCAGTACAGGTCGTGCGCGGTCAGCCATTCGCTGCGCAGCACGGGTGCGTCGATCAGCACGGCCGCCCGGTCCAGCAGGGCCTCGCGCGAATGGGCCACGGGCGCGGCGCTGGCGCTGTCCAGCACCAGGGGCGTGCCGGCTGCGGGCTGGGCCAGCACTTCGGTGCGGCCTGCGGTGCGCAGCCAGCGCAGTTCGCGCACGGGGCTGCCCGCTGCGGCAATCAGCGACTGCGGCGTGGCGTCTCCCCCTGTCAGGCGCAGAGGGCCCTGCTGCCACCGGGCCATGTGCAGTGGTTGCGTGCCCGTGTCGAACAGGCGCCAGGGGTTCATGGACATCAGGCCGCTGAAGATCCAGGCCAGCGTGGTCAGCGCAAACAGCAGGCCCGCCACATGGTGCCAGCGCATGGCGCGGCCCGGGTAGGGCGTGCGCCGGCCGCTGCGGTAGGGCTGCCTGAACCGCCAGCGCATCACCCCGACCACGGTGCCGGTGATGGCCACGGCAATGCCGACCAGCGACAACACGTTGACGATGTCGGCCCAGGCGCCGTCAAAGGCATTGCCCCGGAACATGTACAGCCAGTGCAGCCAGGCGCCCAGGTAGTTCCAGCCGCGCTCGGTGCGCGTGGCATCGCGCACCACCTCGGCCGTGCGGCCGGAGATGTAGAGCAGCGTGCCCTGGGCATCGTCCAGTTGCACGCGGTGCAGGGGGCGGTGGATGTCCAGCGCGCGCGAGTGGCTGAAGGCATCCTCATCCACCGTGCCCAGGTAGTGCAGGCCCGTGCCGTCCCCCGCGAAGGCGCGGGCGCTGGCCAGGGCCTGTGCCTCGCTGGTGGCGGGCAGCACTTGGCCGCTGGCCGCATCGATGGCCACGGGCTGGCGCCGCCCCTCGGGCGTGGCCAGGTAGCTGGCACGGCCGGCGCTGCCGGCATGCAGGCGCAGATCCTTGAGCGGGCCCTCGATGCCGGCCGCGCGCAGCGCCTCGGCGGGTGCGAGCAGGACGGCGTTGCCATCGAGCGGGGGCAGGTGGCGCAGCCGTTCGGCTTCGGTGAGCTTGGGGTAGCCCACGTACATCATCACCATGCCCGAGACAAACCACAGCGCAAAGAACAGGCACACGGCAATGCCCAGCCAACGGTGCAGCAGGAACAGCCAGCGTTTGAGGTGAAGGCGCATGGCGCGGCCCTCGCTCAGAACGCCACGCGCAGCGTGATATCGGCCGTGCGCGGCGCCCCCAGGTAGGCCATGGTGCTGGTCAGGCTGGCGGCGTAGACACGATCGCTGGCATTGCGCAGCCGTGCGATCACGGTCATGCGCGGGTCGATCCGGTAGCTCACGCCCAGGTCCAGCAGGGTGTAGGCGGGCCAGGACAGGGTATTGGCCGCATCGGCATAGATGCCTCCCACGCGGCGCAGCCCGGCGTTGACCTCCAGCGCCGGCGTGATGCGGTAGCTGGTCCAGAGGTTGAGCACGCTGGCGGGCGTGTTCGTGGGCCGATTGCCCGCCAGGGACACGCCGCCTTGCTGGTAGTTGTCATAGCGCGCGTCCACATGGCTCCAGTTGCCCTGGACCGACCAGCGTGGCGTGGGCGCCAGGCCCATGGACAGCTCCACCCCGCGCGAGGACTGCTGGCCCACCAGCACCGTGCGCGTGCTGTCCTGCGGGTCCTGGGTGGAGATGTTGCGGCGCGTGATGTGATAGACCGCCAGCGCCGCCGTTCCCTTGCCCTGCCAGAACGACAGCTTGCTGCCCGCCTCCACCTGGCGGCCCGTGGTCAGCCCGGTGTTGTTGATGGCGTCGGCAAACGAGGCGCCCATCAGCATGCCCGACGGCGGATCGGCCGCCGTGGAGAACTGGGCGTAGAGATTGGCCTCGGGCGTGGCATCCCAGACCAGGCCCACGCGCCCGGTCGTCGGGCTGTAGCTGCGGCTGTAGCTGGCGGGCAGCGCGGGCGTTACATCGCGGCGGTTGGTCAGGTCCACATCGATGCGTTCATGGCGCAGGGCGGTCAACAGGTGCAGGGCCGGGGTGAGGGCCGTGCGGTTTTCCAGGTACAGGGCGGTGGTGGTGACCTTGTTGTCGCGGTCAGGCCTGAATCCGGGCGCCATGCCTGGGATGTCGTAGAAGTTCTCTGTCGTGAAATCGTAGGGATTGACCGTGCTCACCGTGCCAGACAGGCTGTTCGGAAAGCGCGTCTGCCGGTTCACGCTCACATCCAGCCCAAAGGCCCATTCGCTGCGCCGGCCGGCCAGCTCGCCCAGGTAGCTGCCTTCGATGCGGTCGCCCACCATGCGCTGGTCATGGCGCTGCAGCAGCGCGGCCGAGCGCACCACCGCGCTGTTGTCGGGCGTGAAGCGGTAGGTCTCCACGTTGCGGTAGTCGCGCAGCGCGTCATAGGCGTAGAAGGTGTTGCTCAGCTTGAGCCGGTCGCTGGCCCGCCATTCGGTGATGGAGCGCAGCCACTGCACGCGCTGGGCGTACAGGCCGTCGGCGCTGTTGTAGTTCTTGCCGAGGGTGGCCTCGTCAATGCGCGCCTGGCCGCGCAGCGGGTTGAGCAGCGGCGTTCCCCAGTAGGGGCGGTCCACGCGCTCATGCTGGGCTTCGTAGGCCAGGGTGTGCGTCAGGCCGCCACCCAGGTCGGACAGCAGCGAGGCCGCCAGCTGCGTGGAGCGCGACTGCGTGCCGCCCACCCAGCTGCCGGCATCGCGGTGGTTGAGGTCCAGGCGTAGGTAATGGGTGGTGCCCTGGCCTTCGCCGGCATCGCCCAGGCGGCGGTTCAGCCCGACGGAGGCTTCTTTCAGCCCGTAGCTGCCCAGGCGCAGCTGGCCTTCGGTGAAGCTGTCGCGCTGGGCCAGCTTGGTGATGTAGTTCAGCGTGCCGCCCACGCCGCCTGCGCCATAGAGAAAGCCGGAGGCGCCGCCAATCGCCTCGACCCGGTCGTAGATCCAGCTGTCCACGGGCCGGGCCGCAATGGAGTACTGCAGGTTGATGCCGTTGAACAGCTGGCTGACCGACCCCGTGCCGAAGCCCCGGTAGCTGATGCCTATGTTGCCGGGCGGGCTGTAGGCCGTGACGCCCGGAATGGAGCGCAGGATCTCCTGCGTGTCCTGGGCGCCACGCGCCTCGATGGCGGCGCGGTCCACGATGTGCACCGAGGCCGGTGTCTCGCGCGCCGTCAGGCCCAGGCGGCTGGCCGTGCCCACGGTCTTGTTCAGCGGCAGCAGTCCGTTGGCGTCGGCCGTGGCCTGGTCGGAGACTTCGACGGCGGGCAGTGCCGCCTCGGCCAGGGCCTGCGCGTGCGCGGCAGGTGCCCATGCGGCGCCCAGCGCGCAGCACAGCGCCGTGGCCAGGGGATGGAGACGAAAGGCGTGCGTGGACGCGCGCACCGGCGCCGCCATCGCGGGGAAAAGGGAAGAATTCACGAACTGACTCCGGGTCTTGCACCGCGCATGCGGCGCAGTCCTGGGCCACAGGCGCGGCACAGGCGGGCCGGGCGCGCATCAGCAGGCCCGGCGGCGATTCAAGAGAACACGGCAGTCAGCGGGGGAGGGCCGCGCGCCGGCAGCGGCGCGCGTGTGACGGAGGCAATGTGCGCCGCCACCAGCGGCAGCAGCGCGTGGGCCAGCGGTTGCTGGTGGGGCACGGCCATCGCCGGCAGGGCCGGCGGCGGTGCGCCGGCGGGCAGGCACATGGGGCAGTCAAGCTGGTGGTGGCCCATGCCAGGGGCCGCGCTGTCGCCCAGCGCCACCAGCTTGACGTCGCCGCTGGCCGTGCAGACCAGCTCGAATCCCTGGGGATGGACCAGGGGTGAGGCCACGGCAACGCCCAGCGTCACGGCAAACCAGGCCAATATCAGCCGGGTGAGCCAGAACGAGGAGCGAAGCGCTTGCATGGGGCGTGATTATGGCTTGGGGGCTGGCGTCGGTGTGAACAGACTGCCGCCCAGCTTGACGCCAGCCTTCAGGCCGCGCTTGGCGAACCAGCCCTGGTTCATCTCCAGCACATAGCGCACGGGCTTGGCCGAGCAGTGCGAGTCCTCGGTCATGGGCTTCATGTCGGCCAGGTTCACGATGGTGCCGTCATCGGCCACGAAGGCGGCGGTCAGAGGCAGCAGGGTGTTGCGCATCCAGAAGCACTGCACGGCGGGCACCTCGAAGACGAAGATCATGCCCTCCTGCGCAGGCATGTCCTGGCGGAACATCAGGCCGATGGCGCGCTCGCGGTCCGAGGCGGCCACCTGGGCATCGATGCGGTGGATTCCGGCCGTCAACTCCACGCGGCGCAGATTCATCTGGGGGTTGCCCTGGGGCTGTGCGCCTGCCGATACGGCGGCGCCAGCCAGGCAGGCGGCCATGAGCAACCGCTGCAGCGCGCGGCGGGAAAGGGATGTGTGGAGGGGTGTCGAAGGCTTCGTCATCTTGCACATTCTGTCGCAGGGGGCGCGTGGCCGGACGCAAAAATCGGCCTGGCCGGGCCATCATGGCCGGGCGGGCGGCAAAAAGCCCGCAGTGCATTGCTGACTTGCGGGCTTTTTTGAGGGGATGCCTGCTGGCATCCCTTGGCATGGATCAGGCCACGGCCTTGTGTGCCTTCTTCGTGGAGCGCTTGGCGTGCTTCTTGCCGGAGTGCTTGCCGCTCTTGGCGACCTTGGCCTTCTTGGCTGTGTGAGCGGGAGCAGCTGCGGAAGCGGCCGTGGGAGCCGACATCGGCGCTTCGGGTGCTGCGGCGGCCTGTGCGAAGGCGCCTGCGGCAAACGAACCGGCGATCAGGACAGCGAGGAGTTTTTTCATATATGCCATTTCCTAGAAAAGCGGTAGAAGCCAAGTTGAATCAGACAACGGTGCGAAATTCTTGATGCACCGCACATGCTCAACGCGCTTACTGTATCGCCGTTGACAGGAGGGCGGCCCGATTGTCGTTAGAATTTTCTGCACCAAATTCGTGCCCGTTCCGGGCATTCACTCTTGCCTCGTGCACCAGCCAACGGAGACCCGTCCCCATGAACCGCTTCCAGCACATCCAGGTGCCGGCCGAGGGCCAGAAGATCACTGTCAACGCCGACATGTCGTTGAACGTGCCAGACCAGCCCATCATTCCTTTCATTGAAGGCGACGGCACCGGCGTGGACATCACGCCCGTGATGATCAAGGTGGTGGATGCCGCCGTGGCCAAGGCCTATGGCGGCAAGCGCAAGATCCAGTGGATGGAGGTCTTCGCAGGCGAGAAATCCACGCGCATCTACGGCCCCGATGTCTGGCTGCCCGAGGAAACCATGCAGGCCCTGCGCGAGTACGTGGTCTCCATCAAGGGCCCGCTGACCACGCCCGTGGGCGGCGGCATCCGCTCGCTGAACGTGGCGCTGCGCCAGGAGCTGGACCTCTACGTCTGCCTGCGTCCCGTGCAGTATTTCAAGGGCGTGCCCTCGCCGCTGAAGGAGCCCGAGAAGACCAACATGGTCATCTTCCGTGAGAACTCCGAGGACATCTACGCGGGCATCGAGTACGAGGCGCGCAGCGACAACGCCAAGAAGCTCATCGACTTCCTGGTCAAGGAGATGGGCGTCAAGAAGATCCGCTTCCCCGAGACCTCGGGCATCGGTGTCAAGCCCGTGTCCATCGAGGGCACGGAGCGCCTGGTGCGCAAGGCCATCCAGTACGCCATCGACAATGACAAGCCCAGCGTGACCCTGGTCCACAAGGGCAACATCATGAAGTTCACCGAAGGGGGCTTCCGCGACTGGGGCTACGCGCTGGCCGCGCGCGAGTTCGGCGCCCAGCCCATCGACGGCGGACCCTGGCTCAAGTTCAAGAACCCGCGCACGGGCCGCGACATCGTCATCAAGGACTCCATTGCCGACGCCTTCCTGCAGCAGATCCTGCTGCGCCCGGCCGAGTACTCGGTGGTGGCCACGCTCAACCTCAACGGCGACTACATCTCGGACGCGCTGGCGGCCCAGGTCGGCGGTATCGGCATTGTGCCCGGCGCCAACATGTCCGACTCCGTGGCCTGCTTCGAGGCCACGCACGGCACGGCCCCCAAGTACGCGGGCAAGGACTATGTGAACCCGGGCTCCGAAATCCTCTCGGCCGAGATGATGCTGCGCCACATGGGCTGGCGCGAGGCGGCCGACCTGGTCATCAGCGCGCTGGAAAAGGCCATCCAGAGCAAGCAGGTGACCTACGACTTCGCCCGCCTGATGGACGGCGCCACCCAGGTGTCGTGCTCCGGCTTTGGCGAGGTGATGATCTCCAAGATGGATTGACGGGCGTCCGCGCTCCATGAAAAAACCGCGCCAGGGCGCGGTTTTTCTTTGACCGGCGTTGACGGGTCAGTTCTTGGGCAGCGCACAGCCATCGGGCCCGCAATCCTCGCCTTGGGGCGCGGTCTGCTCGCCGGCGGTGATGGCCGCAACCTGCTGCACCCACTCGCCCAGCTGCGTTGCCCAGCCCTGTGCATCGCCCAGCCAGGGTCCGATGTCGATGCGCTGTATGGCGCGCTGGCCCGGCTGCTCTGCCTCGGGGTGATCGAACTCCAGCGCGAAGGTCGGGAAACCCTGGCCCTGGGCCAGCTCCAGCCATTCGCGCGACTGGGCGATATGGGCTTGGGTTGCGGCGCCCGAAAGGCGCTGGAAGGCGTCGGTGAAGGCCGCCACGTCCAGGCCCAGGTCCCGGGCCAGTTCCAGCAGCACGGCCGGATCGCTGATGCGCCGGCCTTCGACATAGTGGGCCTGCTGCTGGCGCGCCAGCATGTCCAGGCCCCGGCCCGCCAGTTCCTCGGCGGCCAGCAGCGCCGTGGTGGGCGGTTCGGAGTCCAGCACGGCGCCCAGGTCGTTGAGCAGGCCGTCGAAGTAGGCCGTGCCGAAGGGCTGGCCCGTCATCTCGGCAATGCGCTGGTCGTGCGGCATCACGTGGCCGCGCCAGTCGGCCGTGATGGTGCGGGTGTGGGCGCCCGTGAGCATGCCGCCGCCATGCCATTGCAGCGTGACGCCGGGCACGCTGCGCGCGGCCTTGACCAGGGGCGCGGCGGCATAGCACCAGCCGCACAGCGGGTCGAAGATGTAGTGGAGGACAAAGGGCGGCTGCGCGGTCGTGGTCATGGCAGGAGCGGGCTGTGATGAAGGCGCCCACTGTAGCGGCTATTGGCTTGCCCGTGACGGGGCAGGGCCGCAGGCAGAATGGGCGACTGCCGCCGTGCAGCCACCGTGCTGCCATCGCCGATCCCGTCTGCATTGCCATGCGCCTCAAATCCACGCCGCCCCCGTCCGATCCGTCCGATTCCTCCACCCCGGCCGCCGAGCCCAGCGTCCAGTCCGTCGCCCGGCGCGGCATGCTGGGTTTTCTGCTGTTCTGGCTGCTGGTCATGGGCGTGCTGTACTGGGCCATGCAGATGTACCTGAAGCCGGCCGGCGTCAAGGTCCAGGCCGATGGCACGGTGGCCATTGCGCGTGACCGCGACGGGCATTTCCGCGTGGAAGGGGCCGTCAACGGGCAGCCCGTGCTGTTCCTGGTGGACACGGGCGCCAGCATGGTCGGCGTGACCGAGCCGCTGGCCGAGCGCGCAGGCCTGGACGGCGGCGAGCCGGTTCGCTTTCGCACCGCCAATGGCGAGCGCGACGGCCGCATGGTGGTGGCCGAGCAGGTGCGCGTGGCCTCCCTGGTGGTCAGCGGCCTGCGCGTGGGCACGGGCTATACCGGCAGCACGGACAGGGATGCGTTGCTGGGCCAGAACTTCCTGCGCCAGTTCGATGTGGAAATACGCGGCGACCGCATGCTGATCCATCCGCGCGGCAGCGGGTCTTCGCCCAAGCGGTAAGTACGTAAGCAACTAAGTAACTAACTAGCTAAGCAAGGGAGAGGGACATGACAAACAACGGCTTTCGCACCGACAGGCGCAGGTGGCTGCAGACGGGCGCAGCCCTGGCGACGCTGGGCTGCACGGCCTGTGCCAGCGTGGGGCAGGGCGGTGCCTTTTCCACCGGCACCGGCACCGGCACCGGCACCGGCCTGGCCGAGGACCTGGGCGAACGCCTGGACCAGGGCGTGCAGAGCGGAGAACTGGCGAACCTGCACGCCGTCGTCGTGATGCGCCACGGCCGGCTGGCGCTGGAGCGCTATTTCGAGGGCGAGGACGAACGCTGGGGCGAGCCGCTGGGCAAGGTGGCCTTCAACGCCGACTCCCTGCACGATGTGCGCTCGGTCAGCAAGAGCATCGTCGGCCTGCTGTACGGCATGGCCCTGGCCGAAGGCAAGGTGCCCGCGCTGGACACGCCCCTGGTCCAGGCCTTTCCCGCCTACAGCGATCTGGCGGCCGATGAGGGCCGGCGCGGCATCCTCATCTCCCATGCCCTGGGCATGACCATGGGCCTGCAATGGGACGAGGACCTTCCGTATTCCGACCCGCGCAACAGCGAAATCGCCATGGAGCGCAGCAGCGACCGCTACCGCTACGTGCTGGAGCAGCCCATCGTCGCCCCGCCCGGCGAACGCTGGTGCTACAGCGGCGGGGCCACGGCCCTGCTGGGCCATCTGATCGCGCAGGGCAGCGGCATGCCGCTGCTGGACTATGCGCGGCACAAGCTGTTTGCTCCGCTGGGCATCGACAAGGCCGAGTGGACGCCTGGCACCAACGGCGAGGCGGCCGCCGCCTCCGGCCTGCGCCTGCGGGCGCGGGACCTGGCCCGCATCGGCCAGCTGGTGCTGCAACAGGGTGAATGGCAGGGACGGGCGCTGGTGCCCCGGCATTGGATTGTGCAATCCATTCAGCCGCGCGTGGACGCCTGGCCCGGCCTGCGCTACGGCCACCACTGGTACGTGGGGCAGACCCGCGCCGGCCTGGCGTACTACATGGCCATCGGCCTGGGCGGCCAGCGGCTGGTGGTCGTGCCCCAGCATTCGCTGGTGTATGCCGTCTTCATGGGCAACTACGACAGCCCCCAGCAGGTGCAGCGCGTGGGCGCCGTGCAGGGCCTGATCGCCGCTGCCTTGCGTTGACTGCCTAGCGTTGACAGCCTTGCCCTGACAGCCGAGCGCGGGCACTTCGGGCGTGCGAGAATCCCGGCTTCCAAGGTCGGCCGCATGCCCGGCTCGCGCAAGCAGGGCGCGAAGCGGGGCGGGCCGGTGCGTGTCGAGGCTCGATCCACTTTCCTGGTTCCGGTGCCGGCCCATGAGCCCCTGAGGCCATGGCGCCGGTTGTTTCTGCCTCCCGCATGATCGCCAGATCACCGTTTGCCCGTGTCCCACCGCCAGCCCATCCGCATCGCCGACCGCCACCAGTTCGACACCCTGATCGACGCCCGCTCGCCTGCCGAATTCGCGCAGGACCACATTCCCGGCGCCATCAACTGCCCCGTGCTCGACAACGAGGAGCGCGCCCGGATCGGCACCATCTACAAGCAGGTCAGCCCCTTCGAGGCCAAGCGCCTGGGCGCGGCCATGGTCTCGGCCAACCTGGCGCGCCATCTGCAGGAAACCTTCGCCGACAAGCCCGCCAACTGGAAGCCGCTGGTCTACTGCTGGCGCGGCGGCCTGCGCAGCGGCTCCATGGTCACCTGGCTGCGCCTGGTCGGCTGGGATGCCCAGCAACTGGCCAACGGCTACAAGTCCTATCGCGGCCATGTGATCGAGCTGATCGACCGCCTGGTGCCCCAGCTGCGCCTGCAGGTGCTGTGCGGCGCCACCGGCAGCGCCAAGACCCGCGTGCTGCACGCCCTGGCCGAGGCCGGCGAGCAGGTGCTGGACCTGGAGGGCTATGCCAGCCACAAGGGCTCCTTGCTGGGCAACCTGCCCGGCGTGGAGCAGCCCAGCCAGAAATACTTCGAGACGCTGCTGGCCCAGCAGCTGGAGAGTTTCGATCCGTCGCGCACCGTGTACGTGGAAGGCGAGAGCGCCAAGATCGGCCGCGTGTCCCTGCCGCTGGTGCTGGTCGAGCACATGCGCCAGTCGCCCGTGATTGGGCTCGATGCCACGCCCGAGGCGCGCCTGGCCTACCTGCTGCGCGACTACGCCTACCTGGGCGACGATCCGCAGACGCTGGCCGACAAGCTGGGCTGGCTCAAGGAGCTGCAGGGCAAGGAGACCATCTCGCGCTGGCAGTCCTGGGCGCATGAGCGCAGCCTCTCGCCGCTGTTCTCCGAGCTCATGGCCCAGCACTACGACCCGCACTACGAGCGCTCGCAGGAGCGGCATTTCACGCAGTGGCGCACGCGCCGCAGTGTGCAGGCCGACGACCTCAGCGAGGCCGGCATCGCCGCGCTGGCGCACCAGATACTGGCGCTGGATGCGGCATCGGCCGCATGAAGCAGCCGCGTGGATCAGGCGTTTGAATCAGGCGTGTGAATCTGCCAGCACCGGGTACAGCGACAGCAGCAGCAGGGCGGCCATGCCCCAGTTGAAGCGGCGCAGTGCCTGCGGCGAGCGCAGCGCGCGCCCCACGGCGCTGCCGAACAGCGTCCAGACGCTGACGCTGGGATAGTTCACGATGCCCAGCACCAGCGCCGCCAGCACCAGATTGACGAAGAAATCCTCGCGCGGCGTGTAGGTGGCAATCACGCCGATGGCCATGATCCAGGCCTTGGGATTGACCCACTGGAAGGCCGCCGCCTGCCAGAACCCGAAGGGCCGGGCGCCCGCGTTGCCGCCGTCGATGCCGCCGCTGCCCGCGATCTTCCAGGCCAGCCAGACCAGGTAGGCCGCGCCCAGGTACTTGAGCGCGGTGTAGATCACCGGCAGCCGCTCGAACACCGCGCCCAGGCCCGCGCCCACCAGCAGCACCATGACCACCACGCCCAGGGTGATGCCCAGCATGTGGGGCACCGTGCGGCGGTAGCCGAAGCTGGCGCCCGAGGCCGTCAGCATCACATTGTTGGGGCCGGGTGTGACGGAGCTGACGAAGGAGAACATGGCTAGCGGCAGCAGGAACGAGGTGTGGGCGGTATCGAAGGGCATGGTGGCAACAGGCATGACAGGGAATCCGGCGCCCTGTCTGCGCATGCCGCAGGCCGCGGCGCCGTCAGGCCATGCTAATGGCAGTGTTCGGTACAGTAGCAGTACACTTTGCCAGAACAATTTGCCAACTGGCCTGCCCACATGACCCTGACACTTGATCCCGCAGCCACGCCGAAGCAAGCGCAGGCACAGCAGACACCGCAGGCACCGCGCGCATCCTCCGATACGGCTTTCCAGGCCGCTGCGCCCTGGCGCCCGCTGCGGTCTTCCGACCTCTCGCTGGTGGACCAGCTGGTGGACCACTACGGCGGCCTGATCCGCCACCACGGCCTGCGCGCGGGCTCGCGCCTGCCTTCCGTGCGTGCGCTGGCGCAAGAGGCGGCCGTGAGCCGCGACACCGTGGTGCAGGCCTATGACCGGCTGGCCGCCCAGGGCCTGGTGCATTCGCGGCGCGGCTCTGGCGTCTTCGTCAGCGCCCGGCGTGCGGCCCAGGCGGCGCCCCGCGCCAGCGATGCCCTGCCTACGCTGGAGCAGGGCGCGGCCTTCGATACCGCCTTTTTGCTGCGCAGCATGTTCCGCGAGGGCATGGAGCATTCGGGTGGCGCGGGCATGCTGCCGCCGGAATGGCTGGACCAGGAGATGCTGGCCTCGGCCCTGCGCGCCGTGGGCCGCAGCACGGGGCCGAGCCTGCTGACCTACGGCGTGCCCCAGGGCTATCTGCCGCTGCGCCAGCAGATCGCCTCGGTGCTGCAGGCCCAGGACGTGCCCGCCCACCCCGAGGCCCACCTGATGACCGTGGCCGGCGTCACCCAGGGCCTGGACCTGATCGTGCGCAGCCTGGTGCGGCCCGGCGATACCGTGCTGGTGGAAGACCCGGGCTGGTTCCTCATCTTCGGCCGGCTCAACGCCCTGGGCGTGAACGTGGTCGGCGTGCCCCGCCTGCCCGGCGGCCCCGACGTGGAGGCGCTGGAGCGGCTGGCCCGCCAGCACCAGCCCCGGCTTTTCATCCTGAACACGGCCGTGCACAACCCCACGGGCCAGACCCTGTCGGCCGGCGTGGCCCACGAGGTGCTGCGCATTGCCGAGCGCCACGACTTCTACCTGGCCGAGGACGACACCTACTCCGACTTCCTGCCCGGCGTGCCCGTGCGCCTGGCCGCCATGGACCGGCTGCAGCGCGTGCTCCTGGTGGGCGGCTACTCCAAGACCCTGGCCGGCAGCCTGCGCGTGGGCTATGTGGCGGCGCACACCGACCTGATACGGCGGCTGACCGACCTCAAGCTGCTGGGCGGGCTGACCACGGCGCTGCCGGGCGAGCAGGTGGTGCACCGCGTGCTGGCCGATGGCCAGTACCGCAAGCATGTGGACCGCCTGCGCGAGCGCGTGGACCGCGCGCGCAACCGCTGCCTGCGCATGCTCGAAGCCCTGGACTGCCGCGCCCCGCACGAACCGCAGGCCGGCATGTTCGCCTGGGTGGACTGCGGCGTGGACTCGGAGGTGCTGGCCCGCCATGCCGCGCCGCAGGGCCTGCTGCTGGCACCGGGCCTGCTGTTTTCACCAAGGCAGGCAGCGGGCAGCATGCTGCGCATTCCCGTGCCCATGGTGGAGCAGCCCCAGACCTGGAAGATCCTTGGCCACCTGCTGGCGCAGCACCGGGGCGGTGGATGACCGGATGGTGCAGCAACACTGCCTGACGGGAGGTTGACGCTGCCGGCGCCAGGGTATGTAAGACAGGGCATCGGGCCTCGGCGCCCCGGTAGTGCGCTGCTATCGTTCCGGGATGACTATTGAGCTTGTCTTGCCAGGGGAGGCCGGCCGCAGAGCCGGGGTGAACGACAGCCGGCCCCGACCGGGAGGCGGCGCGGCGCGCCGCCTGGCGCCGGTGCTGGCGCTGCTGCTGACAGCGGGCTGTGCCGACACGCCCGCGCCGCGCGGCAAGGTGGAAGGCGCCTCGTTCGAGCCCAGCGAAATCGTGCAGTCCGACAGCAACCGTATGGCCACCCTGGCCATGAAGGAGAACCTGGACAGCCTGATGCGCATCATGGACAAGCTGTACCTGCGCAACCCCGCCGAGTGGAAGAAAACCGCCGAAAGCCGCGAGGCTGCATCCGCCTACGTGCGCATCGCCATCACCGAGCACCAGCCCTGGGCCGACCTGCACGGTGCCCAGGACGTGGCCGCGCTCTCGCTGGCGCTGCAGCCCGACTTCAAGGGCGACCGCGTGGCCGCCTTCGTCCATGCGCTGGCCGACACCATCATCACCGCCCACGGCGGGCGCACCAGCTTCACCCTGGTCCATGGGCTGGACCCGCAGCTGATCTACAACGCCGCACGCAACGTGGAAGTGGCCAACTGGATTCTCAACTCACGGCGCAACGCAGCGGGCGGGCCGCTGCTGCTGTCCAACCACCTGGGCGACGACGCGCGCAACCTGAGCTTCGAGCGCGAGATGGGCAAGATCATCGGCCGGCTGGACCTGATCGCCAACTACACCACCGAGCGCTACAGGCGCTCCTTCATCGGCTACGGGCAGGGACTGGTGGCGGGGCCGTTCATGCAGTTCCTGCCCGTGCGTTGAGGCGCGGCCTCAGAGCCTGTAGCTGAGCGTCACGGCCACCGAGCGCGGTGCCCCGTAGCGCGCCAGGCCCCCCGACCATGAATAGCCAAGATCCTGGTAGTAGCGGCGGTCCAGCAGGTTGTCCACGCTCAGCTGCACATGGGCATTGGCATTGACCTGGTAGCCCACGCCCAGGCCCAGCAGGGCGTAGCTGCGCTGCGTGGTCTCGAAGCCGGTTTCGCGGCGGAACATCTTGCTTTGCGCATGCAGCGATCCGTACAGGCTCCAGCGCCCGTACTCGCCGGGCAGGCGATAGCTGGTGTAGAGCTTGAGCAGGTGCTGGGGCTCGTCGGTGCTCACGCGCTGGCCGATGTTGGTGGCAATCCGGTCCTTGGTGTAGCGCGCCCGCACATAGGTGTAGCCGGCCGAAACCTGCCAGCCGGGCTGCAGCAGTCCGGACAGCTGCAACTCCAGGCCATCGCTTTGGATCTCGCCGGCCGCGCGAAAGCAACTGATGGCGCCGCTGGTGGGGCAATTGGCATCGTCACGCACGGCACGGTTGCGCTGCGTGATGCGGAACACCGAGGCGCTGGCATGCAGTCGCCCGTCAAAGTACTCGCCCTTGGCGCCCAGCTCGTAGTTGGTGCCTGTCATCGGGTCCAGGGTGTTGCCCCGCACGTCCATAGAGCTTTGGGGTTGGTAGCTCTGTGTCAGGCTGGCATAGACCGAATGCCTGTCATCCACGTCATAGACCAGGCCCGCATAGGGAACGAACCTGGCGCTCTCGTCCAGGCTGCGCTTCCAGTTGGGCGTGCCGGTGTACCAGCCCGTCGTGTCCTGCTCGTACCAGCCCAGACGCCCGCCCAGAATCAGGTGCAGCGGATCGGCCAGGCTGAAGTTGCCGCTGGCGTAGATGGCTTTTTCGCGCGTCTTGCGGCCCCACAGGTCGCCATTGGCCGGCACTGAGCCGGTCCAGGGCGCGGAGTAGGGATTCCAGTTCGCAATGTCGACGATGCGCGAGGCCGACGACCCCCAGGTCTCGGCCGCATGCGAGCTGTCATTGCGGTAGCTGGCGCCCACGGCGATCTCGTGCGCGCGCCCGAACCACTCGACCGGGCCCCGGGCTCGCAGGTCGGCCACGGTCTGGCGTGTGCCGTAGCGCCAGCCCGTCTCGGACTGCTCCAGCTGTGTGGTCGATCCCGCGACGCGGCTGTTGGTGGTGTTTCGGATGTCGGAATCGGCCTCGACATGGTTGATGCCCAGCTTGACCGTCCAGCCATTGCGCAGGCGCTGCTCCAGATCAACGAACACGCCATCGTTGTCGCGGTTCTGGAAAGACTCCGCGTTGTTGAGGAAGGTGGAGCGCGGCAGGTCCATATGGCCGCCATTGGGCAGGGTGGGCAGGCCCGTGAACACGCCCTTGGTGCGCGTGCGCTGGCGGTAGGCGCCCAGGCCCAGCGTGGTGTCGGGCGTGAGGTCCGCTTCCACGATGCCGTACAGGCTGGCATTGCGGGTGTTGGTGACATCGACAAAGCTGTCGCTGTCGCGCCAGCCGCCCACCACGCGAGCGCGTACGCTGCCGCTGGCATTGAGCGCACGGCTTGCGTCCAGCGAGGCCTGGCGGTTGTTCCAGCTGCCCAGGCCCAGCGTGGCATTGAGCAGCGGCTGGGCCGTGGGACGCTTGCGCACCAGGTTGACCGAGCCCGAAGGCGCGCCCACGCCATCCATCAGGCCCGTGGCGCCGCGCACCACCTCCACGCGGTCATATATCAGCAGGTCGGCCGAGACATTGCGCGAATTGAAGCCCGTCACGTCCAGCGGCAGGCCGTCCACATTCACATGCTCCAGCGCAAATCCGCGCGCGTAGAAGGTGGACTCCGAATCGGTCACGGCCGGGTTCTTGGCGTACAGCCCGGGCGTGACCTTGGCAATGTCCTGCAGGGTGCTCAGGTGGAAGTCATCCATTTGCTGGCGCGTCACCACGCTCACGGACTGCGGCGTCTGGCGCTGCGACAGGTTCAGCCCCGTGGCGCTGGCCATGCTGGGCGTGGTGTATGAGCCCGTACCTTCCGTGGCGCTGCTGCGCTCCGCATCGGCCGTCACATTGACGGTCTGCAGCGTGCTGGCGGAAGACGGTGGGGTGGGGCCTGCCGCAGCAGGCAAGGGCGCGGCAGCCTTCAGTGAAAAGCCTCCACCAGGCTGCTGCTCGGCTGCCACGCCGCTGCCCGCCAGCAGTTGCTGCAACCCGGCAGACACGCCGTGGCTGCCGGTCAGCCCGCCCGTGCGCAGGCCCGCCACCAGTGCCGGGTCATAGGACAGGCTGACGCCCGCTGCGCGGGAGAAGCGATCCAGTGCCGCATCGAGCGGACCTGCTGCAATGCTGAAATCGCGCGTGAGCGCTCCGGCCTGGCCTGTGGCCGTCTGCGCCCATGCTGCGCCTGAAGGCACCAAGGCGGACATCGCCATGCCGATGACGGCGGCTTGCACAAGGGTGACAAGCGGCCGGGGACGCCACTGTGGTTGGCTACCGGGCCTGGACGGGTGATGACGGGACATGCTGGGTTCTCCTGGATGCAATACGGGAAAGGATTGAAGGACTCATTCCCAGGCCGTACGAAAATCCGGATCCCCTCACTTTTTCTGAAAAAAAAGTGGAAATCACAGGCCGGATGCCGGCCCCACATGAACCCACCAGCGCGTGCGCCGGCTGATGCTCACGGGCTGCGTCTGCGCGATGAGCTGCAGCACCTGCTCGGTCTGGCGCACATGGAAGGTGCCCGACAGGCGCAGGCCTGCCACGCGCTCGTCGCAACTGATGTGCCCATGGCGGTAGCGCCCCAGTTCCGCCAGAAGGTCACCCAGGCGGATGGCCCGGCCTGCCATCACGCCATCTGCCCAGTCGTCCGCACCAAAGTCGGGGGGAGGTGCCGGGGTACTGGCATCGGCCGACAGCCACCACGGCGAGCCGGGCATCGCCGTTTGCCGTGCGGCGCTGTCTGCGGCCTTTGCAGGCTTCAGCCGTACGGCGCCTTCCTGCACGCTGACAAGGGCCCGATGCTTGTGCAGCCTGACCACGAAGCGCGTGCCCAGGGCCTGCAGATCGCCAAACGGCGTGCGCACTCTGAAGGGCCGGTGGCCGGGTGCAGTCTCGTCGGCGCCCGTGGTCACCAGGATTTCCCCACGGCTGAGCACCACCAGGCGCTGCTGCAGGTCCAGCTCCGTGCGGATGGCCGTGTCCGTGTTGAGCACGATGGTGCTGCCATCGTCCAGCCTGACGGTGCGCTGCTCGCCCACCGAGGTGCTGGCGCTGGCCAGCAGGCGCTGCCAAGGCGTGTGGCTGTAGGCCATCCAGCCCGTTGCCGTGGCGATTCCGGACAAGGACAGCAGCTTGAGGGCGCGGCGGCGCGAGACGCTGCGGGACTGGCGCAGGCGCTGCGCTGCATCCAGCGTGTCCAGTGCCAGGCGATGCGGCATGCGGCCAAAGTCGGTCCTCAGTGATTGCACCCGATCCCAGGCCAGGGCGTGGGCGGGCTGCGCATGCAGCCATTGCTCGAAGGCCTGCCGTGTGGCGGGGCTGGGCGTGTTGAAGTCCAGCCGTACGGACCACTGGATGGCTTCGTCGATCAGGCCGGGCGAAAGATCGCTGCTCATGCCCCGAAGCGCAGTGCGTAGCAGTGGCGCAGGGCCGTGGCGATGTAGCGCTCGGCCGTGGCCAGGGACACGCCCAGTCGTTCGGCGATCTGCGGGCAGGTGAGTCCTTCCAGCTGCGCCCACAGAAAGGCGCTGCGCACGCGGGGCTTCAAGGCATCCAGCATGCGGTCTATGGCGACCAGGGTTTCCAGGAAGATCAGTCGGCTTTCCGGCGAGGGGGCCTGCGCCTCGGGCATGAGGGCCAGGGTCTCCAGCCAGGCACGCTCCAGCTCGCGGCGGCGCCAGTGGTCCACCAGCAGGCCATGGGCAATGGTGCTCAGGTAGGCACGGGGCTGGCGCAGGCCGGTTGCGTCAGGGCCGGGTTGGCGGGTGAGCAGGCGCATGAACACGTCCTGCGCCATGTCGGCCGCGTCGAAGGAGTCGCCCAACCGGCGCCGCAACCAGCCCTGCAGCCAGTTCTGGTGGCTGTGGTACAGGCTTTCCACGCTGGTTGCCGCCTTGGCGGACTGGGAAATCTGCGCGTCCATGGAGCGTCCATTCAACGAATGCAATCACGGGGCTCGTCATGCATTGCGAAGGGCTGGCGGCGGCTGCGTCCATGGCGTGAGCTAACGAGAAAGGCGTGATTATAGATTTGGTAATGAGAATGAATCGCAAATGAGGCGCAGGCACAACCATTCGCACGCGGGCAGGCCGTGCGCGAGGCTGCATGATCCGCATTAGCCGTTCAGCTGCACAGAACGATGGTGACCAAAGCGGAGGTGTCTTCGATGGCGCGTACCGCATGCGCCATGTTGGCCGGCAGGTGCATCAGCTGGCCGGCCTGCAAGGACTGGCGGCTTTCGCCGAGCATCACCTCCAGCTCGCCTTCCAGGCAGTGCAGGCTGACGCTGCCCGGCACCTTGTGCGGCGGCAGCGACTGGCTGGCGCGCAGCACCACGCGGATGACTTCCATGTCCTGGGACTTGAACAGGGCGCAGGTCCGGGCGCCCGCCAGCCGCGCACCAAACGGCAGGACATCGATGGCTTGAGCGGTCAGTGCAAAGGGGGTGGCCATGGCGGACCTCCGGGCGTTGGCGGGCAATACTGCCATTGTCCTCCGAAGCACGGCAATCCATCAACCGCAGCTGTGTGACAGCAGGGGCTTGTGCAGGGTCTCAGCCCGGCACGCTGGCCTCCACCAGCAGGGTCAGCAACTGCAGCGATTCCTGCCAGCCCAGGTGGCAGGCCTCGGCGGGAATGACGGCGGGTACGCCTTCCTGGGTCACATCCATTTCAGTGCCGCAGAACACCTCGCGCAGCGTGATGGTGGTGATCATCTCGCCAGGCAGTTGCGGGTCGTCGAAGCGGTCGGTATGGCGCACCAGCCGGCCAGGCTCCAGGTCCAGGAACTCCCCGCCGAAGCCGCTGCGCCCGCTCGTGGACAGATTGACGAAGGCCATGCGGTAGCGCCCGCCGACCCGGGCGTCGAACTCGGGCACCTCGCAGATGTAGCCGTGGGGCGGCAGCCATTTGGCCAGGGCAGCGGCCGTGGTGAAGGCCTGGTACACGCGCTGCGGCGGCGCCTTGAGGACGCGGTGCAGCCGGATGGTGTGGACGGTGTGTGACATGCGGAACTCCTTGGCGTGGTGTCGTGCAAGGCTGCCAGCCTCGCACCGATGCAGTCCTTGCGCAAGAGGCGGGACATGGAGCCTGACGCAGGACTCAATGATTCATAAATCGAATCCTTGATTGGTTTTAAAGAATTGGACTTGAATCATTGACACCCGCACCATGGCGGCGAGCGCTGGACACACAGCGCCGCTTTCCATAGGAAAACAGGATAGGAAACAGGAGACAAGCAAATGAAGCATTCCCCGTTGCGCAGGGCCCTGGCCCTTGGCGCTATCAGCACCATGGCGGCCGTGGCCGCGCCCTCCGTGTTGGCGCAGGGTGGTTACCCCTCCAATCCCATCACCCTGGTCGTGCCGTTCGCGGCCGGCAGCGGCACGGACGCCGTGGCGCGCCTGGTGGCCACCCGGCTGGGCGAGCGGCTCAAGCAGCCCGTGATCGTGGACAACAAGGCCGGCGCCAATGCCCAGATCGCCGCCAACCATGTGGCCAAGGCCAAGCCGGACGGCTACACGCTGTTCATGACCACCAACACCTCACACTCGGCCAACCCCTGGCTGGTCAAGGGCCTGAAGTACGACCCCGTCAAGGATTTCACGCCCGTGGCGCGCGTGGGCGAGCTGCCGTTCGCGCTGCTGGTCCACCCCTCCGTTCCGGCCAAGACCGTGCAGGAACTCATCGACTACGCCAAGGCCAATCCCGACCGCCTGTCCTACGGCACGCCCAACAGCACCTCGCTGGTGGCCTCGGAAACCTTCAAGTACGTCACGCACGCCCAGATCACTTCGGTGCCCTACAAGTCCAGCCCGCAGGCGCTGACCGACCTCATGGGCAACCAGATCCAGGTCTATGTGGCCGACCTGGGCTCGGCCTGGGGCACGATCAAGACCGACCGCGTGCGCACCCTGGCCGTGACGGCGGCCAAGGGCTCCACCCTCCTGCCCAATGTGCCGGCCATCGGCAAGACGCTGCCGGGCTTCGACATCACCTCCTGGAACGGCATCTTCGGCCCGGCCGGCATGCCCGCCGAGATCACCGAGCGGCTGAACACCGAGCTGCAGGTCATCCTCAAGGACAAGGCCGTGCAGGAGCAATTGGCCCAGGTCGGCTTCGAGGTCTGGCCCACGGCCACGCCCGCCGAGTTCGCCACCTATGTGAAGGACCAGATGGCCCGCTGGGGGCAACTGGTCAAGCAGGCGGGCATCGAGGCGCAGTGAAGGAGAGCCGCATGGAACAAGCGCAGCAAGGGCAGCAAGGGCAGCAAGGCCCTCTTGCCGGCGTGAAGGTGCTGGACATGACCTCGGTGGTCATGGGCCCCTTTGCCACCCAGATCCTTGCGGGCCTGGGGGCCGAGGTGATCAAGGTCGAATCGCCCGAGGGCGACAACATGCGCCACGTCGGCCCCATGCGCAACCCCGCCATGGGCCACATCTTCCTGCAGGCGAACCAGGGCAAGCGCTCCGTGGTGCTGGACCTCAAGCAGGGCGCCGCGCGCGAGGCCCTGCTGCGCCTGGCCGAAGGCTGCGACGTGCTGGTCAGCAACGTGCGGCCCCAGGCCATGGCGCGCCTGGGCCTGGCCTATGAGGACGTGGCGGCGCGCAACGCGCGCATCATCCACGTGAGCTGCTGCGGCTTCGACCAGCGCGGCCCCTACGCGGCCCGGCCCGCCTATGACGACCTCATCCAGGGCGCCACCGGCGTGCCCTGGCTGGCGCAGCAATACGGCGGTGGCGAGCCGGCCTATGCCCCCATGACCCTGGGCGACCGCGTCACCGGCCTGCACGCGGTCTACGCCGTCACGGCCGCCCTCTATGCGCGCGAGAAGACCGGCAAGGGCCAGGCCGTGGTCGTGCCCATGTATGAGGCCATGACCCAGTTCATCCTGGGCGACCACATGGCGGGCCTGTCGTTCGAGCCGCAGCTGGGCGGCCCCGGCTATGCGCGCCTGCTCACGGCCCACCGCAGGCCCTATCGCACCAGCGACGGCCACCTGTGCGTTCTCATCTACAACGACAAGCACTGGCACAGCTTCTTCAACGCCATAGGCCAGCCCGAGCGCATGGCCGAGCCCATATTCGCCACCCACAGCCAGCGCGCGCTGCACATCGATGCCGTCTATGCCGAAGTCTCGCGGCTGATGGCAGGGCGCACCACCGCCGAATGGCGCACGCTGCTGGACGCGGCCGATGTGCCCAACATGCCCATGGCCTCGCCCGAGGACCTGATCGCCGACCCCCAGCACCAGGCCACCGGCTTCGTGCACGAGATAGACCACCCCAGCGAAGGCCGGCTGCGCACCACGGCCAGCCCCACGCGCTGGAGCGCCACGCCACCCGCAGAACGCGCCGCCCCCGCGCCACGCCTGGGCGAACACACCCTGCAGGTGCTGCGCGACGCGGGCCTGACCGAGGCCGAGCTGGCCGCCCTGCAGGCCAGCCGCGCCTGCAGCCAGGCTGCCGCGCTGCAAGACGCCCCACCACAAACACAAGCACAAACACAAACACAAACACAAACCGAAGGAAACCGCCCATGCCCCGCTACCTGATCCGCGAACAAGACGTGCCCGGCTACAGCCCCGCCAACCACCACGGCACCGTCAACCGGCGCCTGGTCAGCGCCGCCAACGTGGGCGCGCGCCACATGGAGCTGGTGCTGGGCACGCTGGAGCAGGGCGGTGGCGCGCTGCCCCATGCCCACCCCGGCATGGAGCAGGCCTGCTACCTGCTGGCCGGCACGGCCGAGGTGGAAATCGACACCCCGGACGGCAAGGAACGCTTTGCCATGCAGCCCGGCGACACCTGCTTCTTCCCCGAGGACTGCATGCACATCTTCCGCGTGACCAGCGCCGAGCCCGTGCGCCTGCTGGTCTTCTACAGCCCGCCCTACGGCGAGAACCCCGAGCGCGTGCGCCGGCCGGCAGCCTGAGCCCCGTCACCCCACAGACATAACAAGCGAACAGCAACAAGCAACGGAGAACACACCATGGACTTTCTGTGGAACGAAGAACAGGAACAGATACGCGACGCCGTCGAGCGCGCCTGCGCCCCCTTTGACGCCGACTACTGGCTGCGCAAGGACCATGAAGGCGGCTTCCCGCACGACTTCCACAAGGCCCTGGCCGACGCGGGCTGGCTGGGCATTGCCATGCCCGAAGAATTCGGCGGCGCGGGCCTGGGCATCAGCGAGGCGGCGCTGATGATGCACACCATCTCGGCCACGGGCGCAGGCCTGTCGGGCGCCTCGGCCGTGCACATGAACATCTTCGGCCTGCACCCCGTCGTCGTCTTCGGCACGGACGAGCAAAAGCGCCGCTGGCTGCCCCCGCTGATCGCGGGCACGGACAAGGCCTGCTTCGGCGTCACCGAGCCCAATGCGGGCCTCAACACCCTCAAGCTGCAGACCCGCGCCGTGCGTGATGGCGACGTCTACGTGGTCCATGGCCAGAAAGTCTTCATCTCCACCGCCCAGGTTGCCAACAAGATCCTGCTGCTGGTGCGCACCAAGCCCGTGGAAGAGTGCAAGGGCACGGAAGGCCTGAGCCTGTTCTACACCGACCTGGACCGCGAACGCATCGAGGTGCGCGAGATCGACAAGCTGGGCCGCAAATGCGTGGACACCAATCAGCTGTTCATCGACGGCCTGCGCATCCCCGCCGAGGACCGCATCGGCGAAGAGGGCAAGGGCTTCTCGTACATCCTGCACGGCCTCAACCCCGAGCGCATCCTCATCGCCGCCGAGGCCGTGGGCCTGGGCCGCGCCGCTCTGGCGCGTGCCACCCAGTACGCCAAGGAGCGCGTGGTCTTCGACCGCCCCATCGGCCAGAACCAGGGCATACAGCACCCGCTGGCCCAGGCCTGGATGGGGCTTGAGGCGGCCCACCTCATGGTGCAAAAGGCCGCCTTCCTCTACGACAGGGGCCTGCCCTGCGGCGCCGAGGCCAACGCCGCCAAGTACCTGGCGGCCGAAGCCTGCGCCAAGGCCTGCGAAACCGCCATCTTCACGCACGGCGGCATGGGCTACGCCAAGGAATACCACGTGGAGCGCTACATGCGCGAATCCTGGATCCCGCGCCTGGCGCCCGTCAGCCCGCAGCTCATCATGTGCTTCATCGCCGAAAAGGTATTGGGCTTGCCTAAATCGTATTGACCCCCTGAGTCGCTTCGCGCCTTCCCCCTTCTCGCTGCGCGGAGGGGGACGACACCCTCGGTGCGGGGCGGCCCTTCCTCGGTGTCTCAAAGTTGAGGTGCGCGGGTTTTGTGGCTGCGAACCATCTGAAGTCCCATGATTTATCAATCTGTATTTCAGAGGTAGCCATGGTGCAAGATGCCATCTCGCTTGCTCCCCATCCGCCGCCTCTCATGAAGACCCACCTGCTGCGCTATTTCGTCGCCCTGGCCGAGGAACGCCACTTCGGCCGCGCGGCCCAGCGGCTGTGCATCACCCAGCCGCCGCTGAGCATGGCGCTCAAGACCCTGGAGCAGGACCTGGGCGCCAGCCTCATGGACCGCGACGCCAAGAACGTGCGCCTCACCCCCGCAGGCGAGGCCTTCCTGGTCGAGGCACGCAAGGTGCTCGCCCAGCTGCAGCATGCTGCCGACGTGGTGCGCGGCGTGGCCGAAGGCATGCAGGGCCGGCTGGACGTGGGCATCACCGGCTCCATGGTCTACCGCCAGGTGCCGGACTTCTGCCGCGCCTTCCGCGCAGAACGCCCCCTGGTCGAAGTCTGCCTGCACGAAATGTCCACGCGCGAGCAACTGCAGGCCATTGCCAGCGGCCAGATCGACTGCGGCTTTCTCAACATAGCCACCCCGCCAGACGGCCTGCAGACCCTGTCGATTGGCGAGGAACCCTTTGTCTGCTGCCTGCCCGCCACGCATGCGCTGGCGCAGCAGCCGGACATCGACCTGCGCGAACTGGCCCGCGACACCTTCGTCATGTTCGCCCGCGAAGTGGCCCCGGCCAACTACGACAACGTCATCGCCTGCCTGCAGCAGGCCGGCATCCACCCCCACACACGCCACGCCGCGCGCCAGTGGCTCACCGTCATGGCCCTGGTCTCGGCAGAACAGGGTGTGGCCCTGGTGCCAAGCTGCATGCAGCACGTGGGCATGAACGGCGTGGTGTTCGTGCCGCTGCGCGGTCCGCAGCAGGCCATGACGCCCGCTGTCATGGCCTGGCGGGCGGACCAGCCTGCGGCGGTGCTGGAGGCGTTTATTGAGCATGTTCGGCGTCTGGTATTGAGAGAGTCGAATGGGCTTTGACACAGATGGGTTACGCCTTTTGAGGCCCTGGCCACACGTTTTCTGTTGTCGCCTGCAGATACATCGCTCTCCTGAATATGGTAGATCGAATAATAGGATTGGTCTTATTGCCTTAGCCATTATTGCGTCCTAGCCTTGCATTGCGCAATTTTGCGCAATATTGAAGGAGATGCAATCATGCGAGAAAATTTCATCGGATCTGTTCTTTGCGTTTTACTTTCTGCAACTGCTTTGTCAGCCAGTGCAGAAGTACTCTCTGAGGAAAAAACCGTATCTGCGAATAGCTATGGGACCAAGATCCCGCTCGGTATTTTTGGCGCTTCTGGAAACTATGGGGATTCACTCAAAGCAATTGACGGAAATGCCGGTACATATTGGAATTCCAATGGATTTTCAACCCAGTGGATTGCCTTGGATCTTGGGTGGGAAAGGAATTTTTCTCTTATTCGTTTGTTGACGGTGCAAAGTCCTGCAGGGGATACAAATCATCGAATATGGGGAAGAACCAATGGAGGGAAAATGATCTTCCTCGGCGCAATCACGAGTTACACGAGTGGTGGTCTTTGGTTGGAATTTCAGAATCGCCGCCCAGACCCTGTGCGAGTTGTCTATGTTGAAACAATATCATCACCATCTTGGGTGGCATGGGCTGATATTGAGATATATCAATAGATGTTGATTCTTGGAAAAGCCTGAGCCTCCTGAATTCTTATTCCTGTTGAGAATTTATTGGGAAAATTGAGGCTGTTTTTGATTGTGGCTATGCAAAATTGGCCAAATACCTCCCCACGTTGAAAAAGCATGCTCACTGTATTTTTTAATTCTTTGAGTTTTCTGGCTTATCTTTGGCAATATTGATGTTGTTTTCTAAGAGAAAATTCAATTCTGCAGATATATCTGCATCGGAGTATGCAGCATTTGCGTTAGTGGGGATTTTCCTGGCGGTAGGACTTGCGTTCTATAATGGTGATATTGAGCTGCCCAGATTGTTGTATATATTGCCATGGATTGTGGGATTTATATTTTTGATCTTTGCCCTCGCACGTGTTATTTCCGGGGTGCTGACTAGCGCAAACCTGCCTTTGCTTTTATTTGCCTTGCTGTTGGTATTTGGCGTTTGTTTCTTTGCACTGAAGTCCACAAGCACAGGATTCATCAGGCACGACGAAATATATAGCTGGGGAATGTGGGGTGTGCAGCATTTTTTGGGTCAGCCCTATGACACCTATTACACTCAGGCTCCGTATCCTCAGTTTTTTGCATATGAACTTGGCTCCGTATTCCTGGCGCAAGGCAATCACGTCTCACATTTCGCTGCGAAGCTTGTGTGCGGCATACCCGCTCTCGTCATCGTTATTGCATTTTCCGACCTTGTTGCAAGAAGCTCCAGCCAACTCATCAACTGGCTGACATTGCTGCTCACTTTCGGAGCATTGGCAAGTTTTGGAAATCTGCTGTTTTGGGCCTATGCCGATCCGCTTGCTACGGCATTGATTCTATTGAGCTTCACGCTCTTGCTGCAGTATTCCGAGAAGCCTGCCAAATTGCGTCCCTTGATGCTGTCGCTGTTCTGCGGTTTGTTGGCATCTCTCACCAAACAACCCGGATTGGTCTGGTGCCTTGCCACGCTTCCCATGCTGATAATCTATGGCGTATGGCGTTGGAAATGGCGGCCTGCGGCATTGGCTGCGTGCATTGTAGCGATGCTGCTTGCAGCAATCTGGCCCCTCTTTGTTGCCCCGGAGTTCACGGGAAATCAAGGGGTGCTTGATATCGTGAAGAAAAATGGCGGATGGATGGCGTCAGTCATGCTATCCCTGAAAAAGTACATCGTCGATTCCCCGGATATAGGCATGCTTCTCATTGGGACAATGCTGGTCTCCTTGTTTTCAGGTAGGGGCAGGGTTTTCTGGATTCTTTGTGTCCTGCCATTTCTGGTTATTTGGTTTACCGTAGGTGCTTATGAACAACGCCATGGAATCCATGTTCTGTTTGTGTCCACAGCTCTTGCCAATTATCTGTTGATTCAAAGATATCCATGTATTGATGTTTCAAGACAACCAAGGATCTTCAATTTTCAAGAGAAAATTCCAACGGATACGATTTGCGTGGCGGTGTCTGTAGTTCTGTTGACTTCATCCGTATATCTTGCATATCAGCGGAATTATTCAAATCTGCAAGATGGGAATAAGGCAATTTTCATATCTCAATTTGGAGGCGAATCAAATGATGTGTACCGAGATATCATAGATAATCAGCGAAGAATTTTTGTTGTCAGCAACTATCAATATGGCATGTTCTTCAACAGGACCATCATTGGCCGGCCAGAGCTACACAGGAGTGTATTGACACCCAAGGACTTTCTTGAAGAACTTGCCAATTTCAAACCTGAATATATTTTCGATGCGGGAGAATGGACTTACGGACCTTATTCTTCTCATCTGCGCGAACTGATTGAGGTTTGCCCGGATGCCTTTTCCTTGACAAAGAAAAACGATTTCTCGCCTTACTCTGCAATCTATCAAGTTGACAGTCAGGCGCTGGGCACCGAGTGCTCGTCCCGCTTTGACAGCGCGCCTCTGTAGTCGGCGATCGACTCTGCCCACGTGCCCACGTGCCCACGTGCCCACGTGTCAGCTTCAGTCCGCTAGCACAGCGTCTGTACTGCCCAGAATCTCCGCCACCTTGAGCGCCAGCGCGTCCAATGTGAACGGCTTGGTCAGAAGCTGCGTCCCGGGGTGCAGGTTTTCCTGGCTGAGCGGAGATGCCTCGGTGAACCCGGTGATGAAGAGCACCGGCAGGTCGGAACGGGCCAGGCGCGCCTCGTCGGCCAGCTGCTTGCCGTTCATTCCGCCGCGAAGCCTCATGTCCGTGATCAGCATGTCCACCCGGGTTCCGGCGCGCAGCACCTGCAGCGCGGCGGCTGCATCGGCCACGGCAAGCACCGTGTAGCCCAGGTCGACAAGCGCCTCGTCGATGAGATGGCGGATCGGGGCTTCGTCATCCACGACCAGCAAGGTCCTTTGGGCAGGAACCACCACCTGCCTTGCCGCGTCGACCGCGCGTTCTGCAACGGGCGCGGCGTCGCATCTGGGCAGATACAGGCAGACCGTGGTGCCCTGGCCCGGCTTGGAGAAGATCCTGACCGCTCCTCCCGATTGCCGTGCGAAACCGTAGATCATCGACAGCCCCAACCCTGTTCCATGGCCCACCGGCTTGGTGGTGTAGAACGGCTCGAAGGCGCGCGCAATGGTCTGCTCCGACATGCCGGTGCCCGTATCGGTGACGCACAGCGACACATAGCCGCCCGGCGGAAGATCCCACTCCCGGGCTGCCGCCTCTTCAAGCTCGATATTGGCTGTCCTGATGGTCAGCCGGCCGCCTTCGGGCATGGCATCGCGGGCGTTGATGCACAGGTTCAGGATGGCGTTCTCCAGCTGCGTTCCATCGATTTGCGCATGCCACAGATGGGCTGCCGGCACGATGTCGATGTCCACGCTGGCGCCCACGGTCCTGCGCAGCAGGTCCTCCCAATCGGCCAGGAGCGCGGCCATATCGGTGGGCTTGGAGTCCAGGATCTGCCGGCGCGAGAACGCAAGCAGCCGCTGCGTGAGCGTGGCGGCGCGCCGCACCGCCCCCTGCGCTCCATGGATGAAGCGCGTGAGGTTGTCCACCTGGCCGCGCGCCAGCATCCGCTGCAGCAGCTCCAGATTGCCCATGACGGCCGCCAGCAGGTTGTTGAAGTCGTGCGCAAGACCGCCCGTCAACTGGCCCACGGCCTCCATCTTCTGCGACTGGCGCAGTTGCTCCTGCACCTTGGCCAGCGCTTCGGCCTTGGCCATTTCGGAGGTGATGTCGCGGCCCACGGCATTGATGCGGCCTGCCGCCGAACGGGTGGACCAGGAGATCCAGCGGTAGCTCCCGTCCCGATGGCGATACCGGTTGTCAAACCGGGCATGCGCCATGCCTGTGGCCAGCTCCTGCGTGTCCTGGATGGTGCGCGCCAGATCCTCCGGATGGATGAGATGAAAAAGCGTGGTGCCGAGCAGCTCGTCTTCACGCCAGCCCAATACCTCGGTCCAGGCCGGGTTGACCGCAGTGATGATGCCCTCGAACGTGCAGCGCATCATGATGTCGGAAGACAGCTGCCACAGCGCGTTGCGGTCGGCCGTGCGCTCTGCCACCTGTTCCTCCAGCGTGGCATTCAAGCGCTCCAGCGCGGCCTGGGCCTGCTTGCGCTCGGTGATGTCGGAGGCCGCTCCCAGCCAGCCGGTGATGGCGCCTGCTGCATCGAACAGCGGCACGGCGCGCGAGAACGCCCAGCCCACGCTGCCATCGACCCGGTTCACCCGGTGCTCGATCACGTAGTCCGTCTTCGTGCGGATGGCCCGCGCGATCTCCGCGCGCACAAGGTCGCGGTCCTCCGGGGGGATGTAGTCTTCCAGCCAGTTCGTGTTGGACGCCTGCGTGTCGGGGATGAACCCGCCGCCTGCCAGCTGGTGCAGCTCGCTCCAGTCCGCACTGATGGAGTAGCGCACTTCCGAGGAGGAGCGCACCAGCGCATCCAGCCGTTCCTCGCTCTGGCGCAACAGGTCCAGCGCCCGCCGTTCCGCATCGATGTCCAAAATGGCGATGGCCGTGGCCACGACTTCCTTGTCTGCATTGCGCAGCGGCACCCCGAACACGCGCGTCCATACTTCGAGCCCCTGGGGCGTGTCATAGACGCAGTCAACACCCGGCACCACCAGCTCCCCGCGGAACGCGCGGGCAGCCACAAACTGGTCGCGGGGAACGGGCTTGCCCTCCTTGTCCCAACTGCGCCAGCGCCCCCGGTCTTCCTCGGCCGACAGCAGCGAAGGGATGGGGGTCTCCGGCAGGAAATGGCGGTAGGCCGGGTTGGACATCAGCACCTTGCCGCCCTTGCTCACCAGGCACAGGCCTATAGGCAGATGCTCGATGAAATCCGAAAACAGCGTCTTCTGGTCCGCCACCTGCGCATTGAACGGGTCCTGATCGCTGGCGCCCGCGCCCTGTACGGCGCTGGCATGGCCCGCCGTGGCAATCGCCAGTTGCGCCCGCAGCCGGGCGTTTTCCTCGCGAAGCAGGGCAATCTCTTCGGACTCTTGGATCATGGGGGGATGGAGCGGGGCGTTGGGTGGAGGAGAGGGGGCAGCTCGCCGCTGGCGGGGACGGCGATGCTGCCTGGGGATCATAGCTGTGACTGCTGGTGCGACCGATGTTGAGGCTGCAGTCCTCGGTGCGGCAATTCTTGTGGGTTTTCGGCCTCCCAGGGACTATGGGGTTGAACTGGCCGTGCAATGGGCTGAATTTGGGTACCCAATGACCGATGAATCGGTCGACGAACGCTCGAAATGTGCCATTGAAAATATGGAAGTCGAGAACCTTATTGGGAAAATGGCAAAAGGATGCATATTCCCGCCAATTTCTCGAATATGAAACAAACAAATCGGCAATGAATGATCTGCCCCGTCGTGCAGGCCATGGCTGAAGGGTGGCGGCGAGAGGGCTTCCCTGCAGGAAACGTGCCGCAGGCACCGCCGCTGCTGTGACTTTCATGTCACACAGCACAGCTGTCACGAAGAATACTTATGTGTTGCTTAGAGTTCCCGCAGCGGTGGCAGGAGGCCACCGTCATTCTCATTAATAAGTTCAGTTCGTATCTCGCCAATGAAAAATCAAAAAACGTGCTCGCGCATTCTGGGACTCGCGATGGGCACATTCTTCGCCTCTTCTTCCAGCTTGGCCTTGGCACAATCTTCCGTCACCATTTTTGGTGTGGTGGACGTCGGTGTCACCATTGCCAAGTCCGGCAGCAACAGGCTCAATGCACTGAACTCCAGCCAAGGCAAGACCAGCTTGCTTGGCTTGCGTGGCACGGAGGACCTCGGCGGCGGCAACCGAGCTCAGCTCTGGCTTGAAGGCGGCCTCAACCCCGATGTCGGCACTGGCGGCAGCAGCGGCTCCCTTGGCTTCGAGCGCCGCTCCACGATCGGGCTGAGCAACAATTCCTGGGGTGAAATCCGGCTGGGTCGCGACTACACCCCCAGCTACAACATCTTCACCGCTTTCGCGGGCCCCGACACCACCACCGGTGTGCAGGCCAATCTGTTCCAGACGATCCGCCAGACTGCCTATAACGCCGCCAGCCAAAGCGGCGTGGTCGACCGCACGCGCATCAGCAACGCCGTGGGCTACTTCCTGCCAAGCGACCTGGGCGGTGTCTATGGCCAGTTCTCGGTTTCCTTTGGCGACGAGAACGCCTCCGGCTCTGGCGCAAGCAAGGCCCGCAGATACATAGGCGGCAACCTGGGCTATCGCTCTGGCCCGCTGAACGTGGGTATCGGCTACGGCAGGATTGACGGCACCGCAGCCGTGGCTTCGCCCAGCGCCATCGCCGCAACCAGCGATCTCGAAGACCTGGTGCTGGGCGCCTCGTACAACTTCGGCAGTTTCCTGCTCAATGGCGGATACAACAGCCTGAAGTGGGAGCCCGTCAACGGCGCAACCTCCGGGAAGGTGGACGGTTTCTACCTGGGCGCAACCATCCCCATGGGGCCAGGCAGCTGGCGCGTCAAGTACGCCAGCGCCAAGTTCAGCGGCAACGCCTCTGCCCTCACGCGCAGCGGCGGCAAGGCCGACAAATATTCGATCGGATATGTCTACGACTTCTCCAAGCGCACCTCTCTGTACGCCGGGCTGGCGCGCGTCAACAACAAGAACGGCGCCAGCGTCGGCCTGATCGGCGGCCCTGCGGGTGTGGCCAACGCCGGCTCGACCGGTGTGGATCTGGGCATCAGCCACTCGTTCTGAGCGGCACAGCGCCTTTTCCAGAAACGAAGCCTTCAAGGCTGGGCAGGCCCTTGCCACGCAGGGCCTGCCGATCTGCCTATCAGGCTTGCCTCTTCTTCTCAAGACCTACTCGCCATGCGACCCCCCACTTCTTCTTCCTGCCTGATGGCAGTGATCGCCGCCGCGGCTGCCTTGCTGAGCGCCTGCGCCGACACCCGCCCGATCCAGGCCGCCGGCTCCGAGACGGTGACGCAGACCACCGGCGTCGGCAGCATCCGCGCCATCGTCACGCGCCAGGACGTCCAGTTCGACGACAGGTTCTATTTCCCCTACGAAGGCCAACACCCCGCCACCAAGGCCGATTTCCCCAAGGGCTTTCTGCCAGCCTACGGTTCGGGCCTGGCCTTGAAGGGCAGGCGTGCCGACGGCACGCTGGAGTTCTACGCCATCACCGATCGCGGCCCGAACGCGACCACCGGCCCGGTCACGCAGATCACCGACGGCTCCAATCCCACGGGCTTTGCCAGTTCCACGGTGTTTCCCTCGCCCAACTTCACTCCGTCCATCGGCGTGATCGCCCTCGGAAAGGACGGAGCCAGGCTCGTCTCCACCCTGCCGCTCAGATTCGGCGCCACACAGAACGCCAACGGCCGCGTGCAGCCACGGGGCATCACAGGCAACACGGGCGAGCAAGTCCTGGACGACTCCTTCACCTATCCCGGCAAGGCCAAGGGCTACAGCGAATTCGGCCTGGACACAGAATCCGTGGTGGTGGATGCCGCACGCAATGTGCTGTGGGTGTCCGACGAATACGGGCCCTTCATCGTGAAGATCGACCCGGCGACCGGCATCATCCAGAAGAAATACGGGCCCGGCACCGGCGCGGCCGATCTGCCGGCCATTCTCGCCAAGCGCCGCGCCAACCGTGGCATGGAGGGGCTGAGCATCGATGCGGCCAGCGGCAAGCTGCACGGTTTCCTGCAAAGCCCTCTGGACGACGGCAAGGCCGACTACACCACCGCTGCCGTTCCCGGCGCCACTGGCAAGCTGGAGAACGTGCGCGACTACGCTCGCTTTGTGCGCTGGGTGGAGTTTGACCCGACCACCGAGAAAACCCGCCTGTTTGCCTTGCCCGTGGACAGTCGCTGGTACAACCAAGGCAAGACCGGCAATGCCAAGCTGGGTGATGTGGTCTCACTGGGCAAGGGGAAGTTCGTCGCCATCGAGCAAGGCACGGGCAAGGACAAAAAAGTCTTCAACGACCTGGTTCTGATCGAGTTTCCGGCCAACGCCACCGACATCACCGCGCTGGGCTCCGACCTGGAAAAGAGCAGCCTGACTGGCAAGCCGGTCAATGGCTCGGACTATTCCAAGGTCGTGACGCTCAAGAAGACCCGGCTCTTCAACCTGAACGCCACCGGCTGGGTGGCCGAGAAGGCCGAAGGCCTGGCACTGGTCGATGACTACACGCTGGCGCTGACCAACGACACCGACTTCGGTGTTTCGCTGGCCGTGCTGGACGCCAGCGGAAAGGAAATCGAAGGCTCGGACGTCACCAAATGCATGGTGGACGCCGAAGGCAAGATCGTGAACGATGGCCAATGCGCCAAGGGCGCGGCGAGCCTGCGCTTTACCACCAATGACGTCAACGATCGCACGCAGCGACTGTGGACCTTTGGGTTCAGCAAGAAGCTGAGCGAATACGGCGCTCCTTGAATGACTGCGACTGGGATTGGGACTGGGACTGGGACTGCATGGCATGGGCAAGACAACGGGGCCACGTTGTTCCAGGGCGGTTCGTCCAGCTCGGTAGTCGCCACGCCGAACCAGCTCGCCACGTGCAGCCCTGGCGCCCACAAACTGGTCCCTGGGGATCGGTTTGCCTTCCTGGTCCCAACTGCGCCAGCACCCCCGGTCTTCCTCGGGCGCCACAAGCGATGGTGGAGGGCTTTCCGGCAGGAAATGGCGCTAGGCCGGATTGGACATCAGCACCTGCCCACACTATGGCTCACCAGGCACAGACCTATCGGCAGATGCTCGATGAAATCCGAGAACAGCGTTTTCTGATCCGCGACCTGCGCATAGAAAGGGTCTTGATCGCTGGCGCTTGCGGCCTGCGCAGCGCTGGCATGGCCAGCCGCGGCAATCGCCAGCTGCGCCCGCAGCTTGGCGTTTTCCTCGCGAAGCAGGGCAATCTCTTCAGACTCTTGGATCATGGGGAATGGAGCGCAGCTTCGGGTGGAGGAGGGTAGTCAGATCGCCGCTGGCGGGGACGGCGATTTTGCTTTGGGGATCATGGCTGTGAGTGGCTGGTTGGGCTGGCTCGTGAGGGCGACCTCAAGACAGGCAAGTGCGGGGCCTCCTCCGGCATCTGGACAGAGCAGCGCTGCCGTTGCGCAAGATCAGCAACTCATTCACGGCGGCGGCCCTCATCAGGGAAAGCTGGCTGATGCAGCTGTGTGCTGAAGAAAAAGCACAGGGCCGCCAGGCTGCGAATGCACCTGGAAGCCCGGGGCTTCAAGGCCGCTGTGCTGCGCGCCAGCGTGGATGCATCGAAGCGAGAGCATTGGGTGGCTGATCAGAGAGTTGCTTGCCGCCTAGCTGTCCATTCGGCAAAACACAAAAGCCCCGGCAGGAACTTCCTGTCGAGGCTTTTTTGGTGGGTGCGATGCGTCCTAGGTCTCAGGCGCTCTATTCTGACGAAATATTAAAAATTGTCTCAATTAACAAATTTTAACAGTTCTGCGAGAACTAATTCGCTTCATCGAAATATACACACTTGACTTTGGTCAAGTAGGGTAAGGAAACTGAAAGCCAGTAAATAGCGCATCTGACGTAAGATGACCTGGCAGGAGAAAGAGGTAGCCTTTACCTCTGCCGAAGGCGCAAACTCCCATAAACGCTCAGGTTCCCCTCACCCGGGGATGTACTGCACATCTAACACGCCGTCTGGAGAGTCGCTGCAATCGCTGTAGCGCGCCGAAGGAGCAAGCCTGTTGTCTGGTCAACAGGTGAATCTCTCAGGTACCGAGGACAGGGGGAGCGGCATCTATACCGTCTTTGGCATCCACCGCCATTTCAGACACGGTATACATCAATGAAAGATTTGGCCATGAGCTACAAAGCTATCTTGGCATTGGGTCTTTTTGCCGTTCTTATTTGCATTCTTCAAAATTCTGGTTCTCTCGCATCATTTTTCGGCGAGAAATCGAATATTTCAGAAGATGCGAATGGCAATGCGTGCCGGCCACCGCCCACAAGACATCCACTGATTTAGAAGATCGACATTCACACGGGAAAACCATCTGCGTTTGCACTGGTTAAATTCGTCGTGTCGGTTCGATGATTTGATCTTAATAGATCATTAATTTTTGATTTTTGGGCTTTAAATAAAACCACTGGATTCAATGTGGCGGTTAATGCTGCTTGATAGATTTATAGCCTCAAAAATCAATAGAGCTAGGTGCCAATGATGGTTGCAGATCAAACAAAAAACACTAGATATAAAAGTACTGGTTATTCCGCAATTCGTACTGTCCTGGCTTTTTTTTGCGGATTTTTCATTTGTTTCGTACCAGTGATAATTTATGTTGCTAATGAAATAGAAAAAACTCTGCCAGATGTGGCTAACCTTTTTCACCATCGACCCGCCCAACCTCTACGAATTTACGCAGCTAGTGAGGAACTGCTGGCTGAATATGGCGAAGAACGTCGTGAGATAGTCTCAATTAGAGAGTTTCCTCGGGCTTTGAAAAATGCAATTATCTCAATAGAGGATGCAAAATTTTACCATCACAGAGGCGTGGATTATTCTGGAGTATTTAGAGCGGTAGTCAGAAATATTGCTAGCCAAGAAAATTCCCAGGGAGCCAGCACGATCACCATGCAAGTAGCTCGCAATATGTTTCTTTCCAAGGAAAAGAGCTATATAAGAAAAATTGCAGAGATCATGTTGGCGTTCAAGATTGAAGCACTTTTCTCTAAAGATCAAATACTTGAAATCTACGTAAACGAAATCTTTCTGGGTGAGAGATCCTATGGGTTCGCAGCTGCAGCATCAACTTATTTCAATAAGAGTTTGAGTGAGTTGAGCATTTCAGAATCCGCTGTGCTAGCTGGCCTCCCTAAGGCTCCATCAGCTTTTAACCCAGTCGCAAACTATCAACGAGCAATGATTAGGAAGAACTATATTCTAGAAAGAATGAAGGAGCTTAATTATTTGAATCAAGAAGAGTTTCTTCAAGCTATTTCAGAAGAAGTAAAAATTACAAAGAGGGCTAACACCAGGGATTCCTCTGTGCAATTTGCAGTCGAAGAAGCGCGCAAAATGATCTACGAACACTATGGGGAAAGCACATATAAGGAAGGCTTTGATGTCGAACTAACAATAGATACACGCCTACAAAAGGCTGCTCATAAGGAATTAAGAGATGGGCTGATGCGCTTGCAAAAAATTCGCGGATGGGAGGGTGTGGAGGGAAGATTTAATGTCGAAGAAAAAGTACTGGACAAAAAAAATATAGAAAAATTTCTCATTAACTTCCCAGATAGTGGCGTATTAAAAGCGGCCGTTATCACCGAAGTATTACCCAACGGAATTGTCAAGGCAATGTTCAGAAATGGTGAGGTGATTACATTATTTTCTGAGTCAGGTGCATATTCCGTCTTGGAACTGACAAAAAGTTCTATTTCACGTAAACGACGAATTGAAAAAGGAACGGTGGTACGTGTAAAACAGCACGCCCAAAATAAATGGGTGCTTAGTCAGAAGCCACATATGGAAGGTGCCATGATTGCAATGGATATGCAAAGTGGGAATATTCTTGCAATGACTGGGGGATTTGATTTTTCTCTCAACAACTTTAATCATGTCACTCAAGCTCAAAGACAAACTGGCTCCACATTCAAACCGTTTGTGTATGGTGCAGCTATCGAAAAAGGATTCTTTCCCGGATTCATCGTGGATGACACACGTCGAGTAGTCAAGCCGGCGCAGCGAGGTAGCGCATCCTGGGCTCCAAGAAATTATGCAAACAACTATGAAGGTGATATCACCATTCGACGCGCATTTATTAGGTCGAAAAATGTGGCAACAGTGAATTTGATGGAAGCCGCAGGTGAGGACTATGTCCGTAACAAGGCTCTATCTTTTGGTTTTATTCCCGATTTTCATCCTCCTGGGCTTCCTCTAGCTCTGGGGGCCGGTTTGACGTCTCCAATGCATCTTACACAAGCCTTTTCTGTGTTTGGGAACAATGGAGCGATGGTGTCCCCTATATTAATCAAGTCCATCAGGCAGCGTAATGGTGATTTATTGTATAAGGCACCGGATGTTAGCGTTAGGCATCAGGTAATTTCGGAAAGAAATGCCTTTATTGTTGATTCCTTACTTAGAGATGTTGTGCGCAGCGGAACAGCCAGGCAGGCTCTTAGATTGGGAAGAGAGGATGTCGCAGGAAAAACAGGTACATCCAACAGATCCAAGGATCTCTGGTTTTCGGGTTACGCCGGAGGAATCGCGGCGACCACTTGGATTGGTTATGACGATCCAAAGAGCTTGGGTGCTGTCACTGGCGGAACAATCGCATTGCCGGTCTGGATCAAATTCATGGAGCAAGCATTGAGCGGTAGGCCTGAAATACAAGTAACCGTTCCACCAGAAGTTTCTCTTATTGGCGGAGATTATATTTACACAGAATTTCTCGAGAAAAGGATATGTTCGAACTCTATGTCGAATTATGTTCGATCTCCCTATTCTTGCGATATTAAGTAAATAGGAATCCAGTTGAGTATGAAAATGGTTGCAGTTACCAAAATTTTGCCAAAAGTATATCTGTATCTAACAATTTGTTGTGCTACTTTGTTCAATAGCGAGCATGTCTTTGCACAGATTAGTAGATCAATTCCTCTGGATGCTAAAAGCTATGTGCTAATTGACGCTTATACACACCAGGTCATCGCTGAAAATAATGCGAACGATCCAGTACATCCTGCTTCGCTAACCAAATTGATGACAGCTTATCTGGCATTTGACTCAGTCAAGCACCGTCGTATATCGCTCGATCAGCGTCTGCCAGTCTCAAAACGTGCTTGGGATGAGCGGCTGGGAAACGGTACGTTGATGTTTTTGGCCATGGGAATGTCTCCTACTATGGATGAGTTATTAAGCGGGTTAATAGTTCAATCTGGTAACGACGCAGCTGTTGTACTGGCGGAAGCAATTGGCGGGTCAGTGGAAGGCTTTGTTCAAATGATGAATTACAAAGCAAAAGAGTGGGATTTGAAAAATACGAATTTTGTTAATTCGACTGGATTGACAAATGAAAATCACAAAATGAGTGCAATGGATGCAGCAAAAATAATGAGTCAAATTCTGGAGGATCATCCAAAACTGTTTCATTCATATTTTTCATTAAAAGAATATACGTTTAATGGAATTAGGCAATTGAATAGAAATGCATTATTAGATATTGATCATGGTTTTGATGGCGGAAAAACTGGATATACAGATGCTGCTGGGTATTGCCTCGCTACAACCTCGCATCGCAAAGATGAAAATGGGCATGACCGCAGACTTATCAGCATTGTCATGGGCGCCACATCTAAGGATTCACGGAAGCTTGAAACACTCAAACTCGTGAACTGGGGGTTCAGTGCTTTCAGGTGGGAGGGCCTTTTTGAGAAAAATCGTGTAGTCAAATCAGTGCGAGTGTGGCAAGGAGACATCTTAAATGTAGAACTTGTCGTAGATCGAGATGTGTCCATTGCTGTGCCAAAAGAAACAGATAGAAAAAATTTGGTCATTGATTTCGAAGTGGATGAGCCGTTAACTGCGCCTCTTGAGAAAGGCCAGCAGGCAGGATGGGTAAAAATAATGACCAGAGACGGTGTTTTTATAAGCCGACATCCTTTATTGGTTTCTCGGGAAATTATTAAAGGTAGCTATCCAAAAAGACTTTTTCATGCATTTATCATCCATTCGAAAAATCTAGTAAACCAATTTCTAGGGTTATTTTCAAAGATATAGCGAAAATGTTAGATGCATTTCTATGTTTTACATCTAGGTCAACTACGAATATCTGCTGAATTTAGGTTTATCGAAATTGGTGAAATCTGTAACATATTCGAATAGTCCCCTATTGGCGACAAGGACTCCTGTGTGGCGCAGCAAGCTCATCATGATTATCTTCTTCTTAGGATTTACTATTATTTGCTTTCGTGCCATTTGGGTGCAGTTTATTGGCAACGATTTCTTCTTACATCAAGGTGACATTCGATACACAAGAACAGTAAATCATCTTCCTATGCGTGGAAATATCCTAGATAGGGATGGTCGAGTTCTGGCATCAAGTGCACCGGCCAAAAGTATATGGGCCGATCGTAAACAAGCAAAACCTAGCCAAGAAGAATTGCAAGTGCTGGCTGCTCTTTTGGAAATAGATTCCAAGGATCTGGAAAAGAGACTGTCGAATGTCCGTGCAGGAAATTTCGTATGGCTAAAACGCCACATTGATTTTTCCCTGGCTGAAAAAATTGCATCCTTAAAGATTAAAGGAATATACGAGAGATTGGAGCATAAGCGTCATTACCCACTCGGCGCAGCAATATCCCAAGTGGTTGGTTTTTCAAATGTGGAAGGACGAGGCCAGGAGGGAATTGAACTAAATTTTGAAAGCGAGCTAAGTGGATTTCCAGGACTTAGACGCGTACTCAAAGACAGGCTTGGCAAAGTGATCGCCGAAGTGGGTGAGGAAGTCGCTCCTATTAACGGTTCCGATATTCAATTGTCTATTGACAGCACCATCCAGCATTACACATATCAAAAAATTAGCGAAGCAGTCATAAAAAACAAAGCGACATCCGGCAGTGCTGTCGTTTTGGATGCAATGACTGGCGAAGTTCTAGCTTTGGCTAATTATCCTAGTTTCGACCCTTTGGACAGAAACCATTCGTCCTTTGCCAACTCAAGAAACACTGCCGTTGTTGATAGTTTTGAGCCCGGATCCGCTATCAAACCTTTGGCAATGGGGGCCGCCTTGCAGCTAAAAAAACTGACGCCACTAACCACTTTCGATACACGCCCCGGCGTTCTTAACTACCAGGGAAGCCGGATATCCGATGTGGGTAATTTCGGTGTTCTAACAGCTAGAGAGGTCATTGCTAAATCAAGCAACATAGGGATGGTAAAAGTTGCGGATCTTATGAAGCCCGAAGAAATGTGGCATATGTACAGTCTCCTCGGCATCGGGCGTAAGCCAGAAATCGAGTTTCCTGGCGCGTCAGGTGGAAGGCTTAGGCATTGGCACAACTGGCGCCCTGTGGAGCAGGCAACGATGGCTTATGGATATGGCCTTTCCATGTCATTGCTTCAATTGGCTACGGCATATACAGCTATTGCTGGTGATGGTCGGCTACGCCCTGCTTATTTATTAAAGAACTCAAAGCCACCTGAGAGCGTTAGAGTTTTCTCTGAAGAAGTTGCAGAGGAGCTGCGAAACATGATTTGGCTTTCTGGAGGGGCTGGACGAAAAAATGCGCGTGCCAACACTGAGGGCTACTCGGTTGGTGGGAAATCAGGGACGACAAGGAAGCTTATTGATGGCGTCTATCAACGCGGGTCTTATCGTTCTTGGTTTGTCGGAATGTCCCCAATTTCGAACTCATATTCAAAAATTATTGTTGCTGTAATGATTGATGAGCCCAGGGCGGGAAAATACTATGGAAGTGCCGTGGCTGCTCCGATATTTAACTCTGTAATTTCAGAAAGCTTGAGATTAATGGGCTATCAACCTGACACAATCATTGAAAGGGGAAAGCAGAATTCAGATTAATCTCTTGTGGCTCTATTTTTAATCAATTCCCCATTGTGTTTATTCACATAGATAACTTACTGATATCGAATTATGTCTAATTGCAAGAATATTTGTCTCAAAATTACGTCGCCCCTGCTCCTTCTATTTCTTGGAAGTGCTCAGGCCACTGAGTATGTATATGTCGGTCAGCCGTACCATTCACATGTAATCTTGGTCAAAATTGTTAACGGCATACCCGTTCCAACATATGCTCCAATTCCACAGCCATTTAGTTCTGGAATGAGGGCTACGGCGAGAATTGTTACAAAAAAAAGGCTGCCTTCAAATCTAGATCAATTCACGGATATTGGGCCGAATGGACTTAACTTAATTGAAGAGTCAAGTTTCAACAACGGAATCCGCACCATCACTAATACAGATCCTGCCCTTCAATTTAGCGCACCTGGTTCCGGTCGAGGTTCGTCATCCGTCATTACTGATAATGATGGGAATATTGTGAATTATGAGTTTGCTTTTGTGACAAAAAATCCTTCATTACCGCTTTATGATATTTTTACAATTGTAGGCCCTTTTTCATCACCAATTGCTCAGGATGTGGGGACAACAATGATGTTTAACGCAAAATGCCCCAGTGATACGGTTTATGGGAAGAACTGTGAAATTCCAGAGATCTATGAAGATCCTGACTCCTACGGGTTAATCACTTGGGGTACCGGAAAATGGTACAGCTTTGAAAATGAAAATGAAAATGAGAATGTAATGCTGACTCTGGATAAAGGGCAAGAGCACTCCATTGATCTAATTTCTGGAAAAAAAATCAATGGGAAGTCCATAACTCTTGGCTCGACCGGCAACGCCATTATTTCAACTACGAGTACATTGCCTGCAGAAATTTTCTTCAATACGGAGGCAGGATCTCTCAACGTGTCATCAAAACTTTCGCCTGGCAATTACACTATTTCTTACAAGCTTTGTGACTCTAAATCTGAAATTGCATGTGCTTCATATAATTTGAAAATTTTATTGAAGAATGATCTGAACCCTGTGCCTGGTAAAACACATGCAGTGCCTACGTTGAGCCATATTTCCTTAATTGGATTGTCAACGCTAATGGTTACATTTTTTGGTATTCGTGGTTTTCGCAGGAGGACGTAATTTCTAATTTTCGTAAGAAAAGTTCATCCAATGAATAGTTTCGATCGGGCTATGTGAGTCGTCATCAAGAAAGAAATTAATGCTTTCCGAAAATTGTTCTCAAAAGTTCATAAAAGTATCATCTCAGCTAAGAATTTCAACTGACCTACGGGATGCATTAAAGAACTCTAAAATAGATGTTTATTACCAACCTAAAATTCAAGTCCAAACAGGACAGATCATCGGTTTTGAAGCATTGGCACGATGGGTGCATCCATCACTTGGGAATATTCCACCAGAGGTTTTTATTCGTATTGCAGAGCAAACAGGGCAAATTAAGGAGTTAACAAGCTTCGTCTTACAGTCCGTGGCTACTCAGCAGCAAGCTTGGTCTGATTTAGGATTGTCATTTCCAATATCCATAAATGTATCGGCAGCAGTTTTTCTGGAGCCATTATTTGTGGAGTCATTTCTTCAGTTTTTCAAAACTCACCATCTTTCTCCAAATTGTTATGACCTGGAGATAACTGAAACTGCTTTTGTTGCATTTCCTGAGAGGCTTACGGAGGCTATTCGATTAATAAGAAGCAGCGGGTTCAGAATTTACATAGATGATTTCGGTGTTGGTTTTTCATCGTTTAGTAGACTCAGCTCACTTCCAGTAGATGGTCTAAAAATAGACAAAACCTTTCTTCGCAATGCCCATCAGCATAGAAATGCATTTTTAGTATTGGAATCGATTATTAGCCTTTCTAAAAAACTGAGGATTGAAAGCGTGATGGAAGGCGTAGAAACAGAGCAGGATCTATTGTTTCTTCAAACCATTGGTTGTGATGCTGCACAGGGTTTTTTGATAAGTGCACCAATGGATCCTGGCGAGGCTGTCCGCTGGTTGCAGCGTCGTAAGAATCTTTCATGGCATAGCATTTAGAAAGTGATCAGATTTAACATGTTATATTTACAAGCCGGAAGCATTAAGCTCAAAAAAATACACCATAAGGTTTTCTTTTCCATTTTCTTTATTCTTTCAATGTGTTCCTGTGCAAATAGAATGGAACAAAGATTAGCGGAGTGCGAGGCCTATGGCGTGAGCAGGGATACGTGTTACAAGGCCGAGAGAGACGATGCGAGGAGTTATCAAGAACAGTCGCATATCAGATACGACAGGGCCCTCAAGGCAGCGGAAGAAGTTAGATTAAGAAGAAAGGCTAAATAGATTTGGTGTCGCAATGATGTTGAATTTCTATCTCATAAACAGATTTTATACGACAAATGCAAATGACAGATGACTACGAGACACTACTTAGGAAAAAGGCGGAGATTGAAGCTTCTATTGCTGAAATTCTGAAATCAGAGAAAAACAAGTCTATCGCCAGTGCGAGAAATCTGATCGAGTTATTTCAATTGAAGCCAGCGGACGTTTTTGCTTCTAATGCGCGCAAGTCGCAAGATGCGGGACATGGAGCAAAGTCTCGCGATCCAACGCCAGGATCAACACGGCCTGGTAGAGGGAAACCGCCTAATTTGATTAAGCACTGCTAAAACTAATCCATCAGAGGTGCCCTCAAAGCAGTTACGCTGGCTGCCCTCATGGCACGACGTCCCGTAAGCAAAGAACTGTGGCGACAGCTGCAACCCCTCATCCCAGCCTTCGTGCCTTCTGCCAAAGGCGGTGCGCGCAAACTCGCAGTCAGTGATGAGCCGCCCTCAGCGGCATCTTGTTCGTGCTGCAAACAGGCATTCCCTGGGAAGACTTCCCCAATTTCTTGGGTATGGCAGCGGCATGACCTGCTGGTGGCGCCTGCACGACTGGAATGCCGCCGGTGTCTGGGAGCAGTTGCACCAGGCCATGCTGACTCGCTTGCGTGGACATGACCAAATCGATTGGAGCCGGGCCAGCATTGATGGCTCCTCGGTACCAAGCCCCCAGGGGCCAGGAAACGGGACCCAACCCAACGGGACAGAGGCAAGCTCGGCTCCAAGCGACACATCGTTGTAGATGCCAGAGGCATTCCTCTGGTGATCTTGTTCAGCGGTGTGAACAGGCACGTAAAAGACCGGCCAAGATGCACGCCGACAAAGACTACGACTTCAAGCGATGCCGAGCCCACTTGAGGCAGCGGCGCATCATTGGCCGGATTGCCAGACGAGGCATTGAGAGCAGCGAGCGGCTGGGCAAACACCGGTGGGTGGTGGAGAGCACGCACAGCTGGTTTGCAGGCTTTGGCAAGTTGCGAATCCGCTTTGAAAGACGACTGGATATCCACGAAGCGCTGCTGAAACTGGCAGCGGTGATCATCTGTGCACGCTTCGTGGATCGGTGGTGTTAGCCACTCTAAATACCGCTTTCACTTCTTTCTACTCGCCCATCCACCTCATTTACCACATCCCCCGGCGCAACCCCCAACATCTTGCATAGCTTGAAGGCAGACCGAAGGCTTGGCCTCTTATCAGCTTCTGTCTTCTCTGCCTCTTTACAAAATTCCAACTACAGGTGGCAGACAGAGACTTGGTAAAGCCGGAAGCTTTGCTGTCCGGTTCTCTCGCTTCCACTGCGTGCAGTGGCTCTGGGATCGGGACCCTCTCGACAGGACTCCAATGCCCCAGCCAACCCTCGCCACCACACCCCCACCCAAACTCGAAGACCTGGCCATAGACGCCGTCCTGCACATGGGCGCTGCGCTGGATGTGCTGGACCTGCACGCTCGCCACAAGGTCACGGCCATCAATTGCGTGTGCCGCGATCTGCTGCGCATCTACTACGTGAAGGCCGATCAGGCGCAGTCGCTGGAGCCGGAGGACAGGGAACTGGTGGGCCTGCTGCACGACATGGCGGTGAACCTGGGCTATGCCATTGAGGTGGTGGAGCATCTCAATGGCGATGAGGCCGACGACCCCATTCTTTATGCCGTGAGCTATCTGCTCAGGGCGGCGAAGCGGTTTGCGGATGAGGGGGTGTCGGTGGCGTTGGCCTGAGGAGTGCTGCAGGCGCGGATGGCCTGCGGATATGGCGGGAACGACGCAAAAAATGGGCGAAAAAAAGCGCGCCTCATGCTGAAGCGCGCTGTCGGGTTGGGGTCGAGACTCAGTCCTTTTTGGCCCGGATGACTTCGCCGCCCACGGCGTCGATCTTGACTTCCATGAGCGTGCCGTTGGCCTGCAGCACTTCGACCTGGTAGCTGGTCTGGCCCCAGTGGGAGTCCAGTTCCGCGCTGACGGGCGTGCCCGGAGTGTGGCGGGTGGCGGCCTGGATGGCTTGCTCTATGGTGGATTTGGCCTTTTCCAGGCGCTGGCGGTCCTTGCGCTTGGCGGCGCCGTCGTTCTTGTGCTGGGCGGCCTGGCCGGTGATGGCGTTGACCCAGACTTCCACGCTGTCGCCGCCCGGGGTGATGACTTCGATTTCGTAGCGCGGGCCCATGCCGTCGCCGTCGTCCAGCTGGGCTTCGATGGCCTTGCCGGGCACGGCCTGGGTGGCGCGGGTGATGGCCTGCTCCAGCGGGATCTTGGCCTGGCTGGTGATGGTCTGCCATTCGGCCACCGACTTGGCTGCGGCGGGCAGGGCGGCGGTGGCGCAGGTCAGGGCCAGGGCGATGGAGAGGGCGGCAGTGCGAGCGAACGGGGCGGGCTTCATGGGTGTGGGCTCCTTCCGGGAATGGGGTTGGACAAGACAACGGTCGGGGCCATTGTCTCTACCGTCCCGGAGAGCGGTTGTCGGAGAGGGCGCCCTTTGCCCTCTCCGGTGTGCTGCTGTTTGATCCAGCGCAGGCTTTGGGTCAGAGACCCAATACCTTGGCCACGTAGTCGGCGTCCTTGTCGCCCCGGCCCGAGAGGTTGATGAGGATGTGCTGGTCCTTGGGCAGGCCGGGCGCCACGCGCATGGCCCAGGCCACGGCGTGGGCGCTTTCCAGCGCGGGGATGATGCCTTCCACGCGCGACAGCTGCATGAAGGCGTCCAGGCATTCCTTGTCGGTGACGGATTCGTACTGCACGCGGCCCAGGTCCTTGAGGTAGCTGTGCTGCGGGCCCACGCCCGGATAGTCCAGGCCCGAGGCAATGCTGTGCACGGCAGCCGGCGTGCCATCTGCGTTTTCCAGCACGTAGCACTTCATGCCGTGGATTTCCCCGGGCTTGCCCATGCTGAGGGTGGCTGCGTGGCGGCCGGGCTTGTCCGTGCCTTCGCCCGAGGGCTCCACGCCGACGAGCTTGACCGAGGCATCGCCCAGGAAGGCCGTGAAGATGCCCATGGCGTTGGAGCCGCCGCCCACGCAGGCGGCCACGTGGTCGGGCAGCTTGCCGTGTTTGGCCTGAAATTGCTCGCGCGCCTCGCGGCCGATGATGCTCTGGAAGTCGCGCACCATCATCGGGAACGGGTGGGGGCCGACCACGGAGCCGATGGCGTAGATGTAGTCCGTGGGGTTGGTGAGGTATTCCTCGAAGGCGCTGTCCACGGCCTCCTTGAGCGTGGCCGCGCCGCGCGTGACGGGCACGAGCTTGCAGCCCAGGATGCGCATCTTGGTGACGTTGGGGTGCTCCTTCTCGATGTCCACCTGGCCCATGTGGATCTCGCAGGGAATGCCCACCAGCGCGCAGGCCGTGGCCAGGGCCACGCCGTGCTGGCCGGCGCCGGTTTCTGCGATGACCTTTTTCTTGCCCATGAACTTGGCCAGCAGGGCCTCGCCCAGGCAGTGGTTGATCTTGTGGGCGCCGGTGTGGTTGAGGTCTTCGCGCTTGAGGTGGATCTGTGCGCCGCCGAGCTGCTCCGACAGGCGCCGCGCGTGGAAGATGGGGCTGGGGCGGCCCACGTAGTCGGCGAAGAGCTGGGCCAGTTCCTGCTGGAAGTCTTGGCGTTTGGTGATTTCGGCGTAGGCGGTGTTGATGTCGTCCATGGCCTGCTTGAGGTGGGGCGGGACCAACTGGCCGCCGTAGGGGCCGAAGTAGCCTTCTGCTGTGGGCATGGGGGCGAAGGTGGGGGGTGTAGTGGTCATGGTTGCTGGCGGGTGTTCTGTGGAATGGCGGATGGTGGCGGTGGCAGCTTACGTAGGGCTTCTGTGCCGCTGAAGAGAGAAAACCCCGGTTGGATTGACCGGGGTTTCTTGCTGTTTGACCCTGCCAGGTGGTTGTTTTTCGAGGCCGGGTTTCGGCCCGGCGGCCGACCGACATTAATT